>JBMSXH010000028.1:0-12302 GCA_049425445.1 Phycisphaerales bacterium
AGGCGTGGGTCGTCCTCGAGCTCTCGAGCTTCATGCTGCACTGGCTCGGCGAGGACCGCCGCCCGTGGTCGCCTCAGCTCGCGGTGCTCACCAACCTCGCCCCCAACCATCTCGACTGGCACGGCGATCTTCCGAGCTACGTCCGCGCCAAGGCCGAGATCATCGCCCACCGTCCCGACGCGAAGCTGCTCACCGCGTTCCATCGCGAGCACCCGACCGTCTCGCAGACCATGGCCGAAGCATCCGGCGACTGGTGGTCCGCTCCGGCTCGGGAGACCGAGCGGCACTGGCACGACGTCGATCCGGACGCGATCGATCTGAAGGTGCTTGGCTCGCATCAGCGAAGGAATGCCCGGCTCGCCCTCGCGGCGGTCAAGGCGATCCTCGAGATCGACGCCCTCGACCACGAACGAGCGACGCTTCACCGGTCCCTCGGCGAGTTCGCCGGACTGCCGCATCGGCTGCAGCTGCTGCCGCCGATGCGACGCATGCCCGGCGTGCGCTTCATCGACGACTCCAAGTCGACCACGCCCGACGCGACGCTCCTCGCGATCGAGGCGTTGGAGGATCCTTCGCGAGTCCACCTGATCGCCGGAGGCGCCGACAAGGGCGCCGACCTCGCCGCGATTCGCGGACAGGCCCCCTCGCTCGCGGGGCTCTATGCGATCGGGGCGGTCTCGACCTCGCTCGTCGAAGGAGGCCCCAGCGGCGAGCGAAGCCGGCTCAGCGGCACGCTGCGGCAGGCGATCGACGACGCCATGCCGAAGCTTCGCGACGGCGACACCCTGCTGCTCAGCCCCGGCTGCGCCAGCTGGGACCAGTTCAGCGACTACCGCGAGCGCGGCAAGGCGTTCGCCGCGGAGATCGAGCGACGCGACCACGACCGCTCGACGCCGTGACGCCGAGGCGCTCCGGGACGACGCGGTCTTGCCACGTCGTTCACCGACGACCGATCACGCCCCCGGCACCTCGAACCCCGGACGATAGTTGCGCCGCACGATCGACTCGGTGGCATCGGGGTTGTTCGTGAACGAGAGCGAAGCCTTGTCCCAGAGCAGTTCCTGACCGGGATACCTCGCCGCCTTCGCACACAACAGACCCGCCTCGGCCATCGCGGCGCCCGCGGCAAAGGGCGTCTGGATGAACGCTTCCTTGCCCATGCAGCCGTCGACCCAGCAGTGCCAGTGGTTCCGCTCGGCCCGCTTCTCGAGACCCTCGAGGGTGCTCCAGTCGAAGGGCTTGCCGTCGCGCCAGACCGTCAGTCCGCCCTCCGGCTCGACGTAGAGCACGCCGCCCTCGCAGACCACCAGCGTTCCGGTGCCGGCGAACTCGCCCGGGGGAAGCCCCAAGGCCGCCCGCGAAGGCCGCTGCCCCTTGTCGGAGTAGTGAAGGGGAAGCACGCCGTTCGCGAAGCGGCCACCGGGGTCCGGATACGCGAGCGTCGAGGCGACGTGCTGCGCGTGATAGAAGCCCGAGGGCTCGCGGGTCTGCGAGATCACCGAGACCGGGCTCTTGAGGTTGTAGGCGTAGACCGGCACGTCGAGCAGATGCGTGCACCAGTCGCCGAGCTGCCCGGTGCCGTAGTCCCAGCTCGATCGCCAGCGCAGTCCGACGAGTCCGTCGCGATAGGGCGCGTCCTCGGCGGATCCAAGCCACAGCGGCCAATCGATCGTCGCGGGCGGCGTCGACGGCTCGGGCACCGGCCCGTAGTAGAAGTAGGCGTTGCCATCGTCCGGCGGACCGTTCACCCAGACATGGCTCTCGACCGGCTTGCCGAGCAGATCCTTCTCGAGGATCTCGACCGCGTACTGCCGACCGGTCTTGCCCATCCGCTGGTTGCCGACCTGCGTGACGAGCCTCGGGTTCGCCGCCGCCGCGGCTTCGATCGCCGCGACCTCCGACAGCTGCTGCACCAGCGGCTTCTGCCCGTAGCAGTGCTTGCCGTTCTGGAGGGCGAGAATCATCGGGAGCGCATGGTTGTGGTCGGGCGTGCAGACGATGACCGCGTCGAACTTGTCGCCATGCGCGTCGAAGGCCTCGCGGTAGTCCTTGCAGGTGAAGGCCTGCGGCCGGTCCTTGGCGGCGTTCGCGAGCGCATTCGAATCGACGTCGCACAGCCCGGAGATCACCACGTCGGGATGCGACTCGAGCTGCTGCCGGTCGTACGGGGCGATGCTTCCGCCCACGCCGATCTGCAGGATCTGCAGCTTCTCGAGCCTCGAGCGTCGGCGCGGCATCGCGCCGACCGCGGCCATCGCCGTGGTGGCCGAGCCGAGAAGCGACGCCGCCGCGAGACCTCCCGCGGCGGTGGCGACGGAGCGAAGGACGGTGCGACGGGACAGGCTCATGGCATGGCTCCGGTCAGGGGTCTCGAGTCGTTGAACTTCGACTTCTGGAAAGTACAGCACACGCGTTTCTTCCGCACGTCGAACCGAGCGATCCGGTTCGGATCAAGCCTCGAACGGATCTCGGATCGTCGTCGATCACGGCCCTGGCGCAACGGACGCCGTGGCCGCAGGCAGCATCGGAACCATCGCCTTGCCCATCGCATCCCCCGCCTGGAGGTAGCTCCCGCCGCTCCCGAACCAGTGGTGCCCATGCGTCTGGTTCGGGCATTCCGCCGCGGGCTGCAGGAACGCTCGCGTGGGCACGAACACGACCCGCGCGAGACCCTCGCATCCCGCCCGCTGCGCACCGCGGAACTCCTCGCCATCCCAGTTGCCGGTCTCCCCGACGACGATCGCCAGCGCAGGGTCGCCGAACTCCGACCGCAGGTCGCCCACCAGCCGCTTCAGGTTGGCCGAGTACTCCGCCGTCGCGGCGCGATCGCACGCATCGTTCCAGCCCTGGAACCAGACGACGCCCTCGAGCTTCGGGGTCCTGCCCTCGAGCGCGGGGAATCGGTCTCCCATCGACGCGATCGCCTCGCGGTACTCCTCGAGCATCTGCCGGTAGTACGGCCCCACCTCGCCGCCGGCGCTTGGAGGACGGAAGTCCTTCGCAAGGCTCTTGCCGCCCCAGCAGGTCTTGACGAGCAGCACCGGATCGTCGCTCGCGGCACCGAGCACCCACCCGAACCCGAGTTCGGGGCCGATGTGGTGCGCCCCCGGATGCACGCCGTACCCGACCGACAACGGACCCGACTTCAGCTCGCCGCGACCCGTTCGATAGCTCACGAAGACGTCGTCGCGCACGGCCCACGATCCGTCGCCGCGTCGAAGGTCGCGCCACGGCGCTCCGTCCTCGCCCGCGAGGAAGTTCGCGAGGTTGCCGCGCCCGCCGTTGTAGTCGCGCGCGTCGTCGAGATCGACGACCCCGTGCCCCTCCATGTTCGACTGGCCGGCGAGGAGAAACACCTTGACCACGCCAGGCTCGCGAGACTCCTGCCCAAGGGCCTTCGAAGTGCCGTCCGACACCATCGAGCAGAGGAGGACGATCGCCAGGAGTCGAGCGAAGTGCGTGTCGTTCATGGACGGCAGTCTACGAATCGTCCGGTCCCGGCACACGCGCGAGGTACCCTCGCGGCGCCGGGCCCGAGCGGGCTCGACCGGTTCGACCGCCTTCCGCCATGCGATCGCATCCCCTCGACCCTGCTCGCGACGGCTTCCGACGACGGTTCGGACGAGTCCACGACGCGCTCGCGTACGCGCCAGGTCGCGTCAACCTGATCGGCGAGCACGTCGACTACGCCGAAGGTCTCGTGCTCCCGATGGCGATCGAACGCGGCACCGCCGTCGCCGCATCGAGAGGTTCCGCAGGCGGATCGACCCGCCTTCACTCCACCTGGGGCGGATCACGCGAGATCGATCTCGAAGCCTGGATCGAGTCCGCCGCAGCGACCCCTCCCGCACCGCACTGGTCGAACTATCCCCTCGGTGCGATCGCCCTGCTCCGAGAGACCGGCCTCGACGTTCCGCCCCTCGATCTGACCATCGACAGCACCCTCCCGATCGGCGGCGGCCTCTCCTCGAGCGCCTCGCTCACGGTCGCCACAGCGCTCGTCGCCTTGGCGATCGCCGGCATCGATGCCGAGCGGTTTGGAAGGCTTCCGCTCGCCGCGCTCTGCCGCGCCGTCGAGCACCGATTCGCCGGCGTGCCCTGTGGTCCCATGGATCCGGCGATCGTGGCCTGCGGACGCGAGGGCCACGCGATGCTCCTCGACTGCCTCGACGGTTCGACGCGCCAATGGCCGCTGCCTGCGCGGGCCTCGATCGTGGTCTTCGACTCGATGGTTCGGCATCGGCTCGACGAAGGCGGCTACGCGGCGCGGCAGCGAGATGTCCGCCTCGCGGCCGACGCGCTTGGGGTGCCGTCGCTGCGAGCCCTCCTCGACCAACACGACCGCTCGCTCGAACGCGTGCTCGATCGCCTCGCGGGCGCTCGACTTCCGGGGCACGCCACGCGCCGCGCCCGTCATGTCGTCAGCGAGATCGACCGTGTCCGCCGCTTCACGGCCGCTCTCGACCCGGTCCATGGGGAAAGGGCCGACGCGTCGACCCGGCTCGTGTCGATGGGGCGGATCCTCGTCGAGAGTCACGCGTCGCTTCGGGACGACTTCGAGGTCTCGACGCCTGAACTCGACGCCCTCGCGACCGACGCCGTCGAGGCGGGTGCGTACGGCGCTCGCCTCACCGGTGCCGGGTTCGGCGGCTGCGCGATCGCGCTCTGCGCGAGCGATCGGGCCGACGCGATCGGCGACCGAGTCGCCCGGCGGTTCGCCGACCGGTTCGGTTCGCCGTGCTCCTGGTTCATCACTGGCGCGGCTCGGGGCGCGACGATCTGCCAGTGACCAGTCGCGCCGGCGTGCGTGTCCTCGAGCCGGCTCCGATCGGCGAATCGACGGCCGCACGCGCTCGCTATCGATACTGCGCCCGCACCAGTGCGCACGCTTCCGCATCGAAGCGGTCGTCCCGTCGCATCTGGCTGAAGAGCCCGAGCAGCTCCTGCTCGGTCAGCTGCCGCTTCTCGGGACCGGACACGTCGAGGTAGACGCCTCCTCGATGCATCGCGATCAGCCGATCGCCGAGCGTCGCCGCCTGCTGCATCGAGTGGGTCACCATCAGCGTGGTCGAACTCGACCGCGCGACGAGGCGCGTGGTCAAGGCGATCACGAGTTCGGCGCTGCGGGGATCGAGCGCCGCGGTGTGCTCGTCGAGGAGCAGCACCTTCGGGTTGGTCAGCGTCGCCATCAGCAGCGTGATCGATTGCCGCTGCCCGCCCGAGAGCAGCCCGATCGGATCGTCGAGCCGATCCTCGAGGCCCAGGCCGATCTGGGCGAGCAGGTCGCGCCACTGCGATCGCTTCGCGCCCCGCAGCAGCGGCGCCATGGTCCGCGTTCCGCCCCGCTTGGACGCGAGGGCGAGGTTCTCGGCGACCGTGAGTTCCGGCGCCGTGCCCGCGAAGGGATCCTGGAAGACGCGGCCGACGAGCGAGGCGCGACGATGCTCGCTCCAGTTGGTGATGTCGACGCCGTCGACCACCACTCGCCCCGCGTCGAGTTCGAAGGCGCCGGAGATCGCGCCCTGCAGGGTGCTCTTGCCGGAACCGTTGGTCCCGATCACCACCGTGAACGAGCCGGGCTCGAGCGCGAGATCGACGCCCGCAAGCGCCCGCACCTCGTTGGCGGTGCCGGGATTGAAGGTCTTGCGGACCGACTCAAGCCGCAGCATCGGCGCCTCCTGCTGCAGGCGTCCGCGCGAACCGCGCCAGGCGCCGCCGCCCCGTCTCCTTGATCCAGTCCGGACCGACGATCGCCACGAGCACCACCACCGCGGTGACGAGCTTCAGATCGTTGGCATCGAGTCCCATGCGGATCGCGATCGCGACGAGCAGCCGGAAGAGCACCGCCCCCATCACCGCCCCGACCACCGCGAGCGGAATCGAACGCACCGGCCCGACGAGGGTCTGCCCGAGGATCACGCTCGCGAGCCCGAGCACGATGACGCCGATCCCCATCTGCGCGTCGGCGAAGGCCTGCATCTGCGCGAACATCGCGCCCGAGAGCGCGACGAGGGCGTTCGAGAGCGCAAGCCCCAGCACCGTCATCCGGTCGGTGCTGGTGCCGAGGGCCCGCAGCATGCGGGCGTTGTCGCCGGTCGCCCGCATCGCGGCGCCGAGTTCGGTCTTGAGGAAGAGCACCAGCGCCACCGCCGCGATCGTCGCGAGGATCGCACAGGCGACGAAGAGCCCGACGTCGGCCGACGGCACCTCGCGGCCGAGCAGCACGACCTCGTCGCCGAGCAGCCGCTCCGCGCCGCGTTCGAAGGGAGTGAACATCGTCGACGCGGTGATCGGCAGGTTGCTCGACCCCATCACCCGGAGGTTGACCGAGTAGAGCGCGGTCATGGTGAGGATGCCCGCGAGGATCGGGTTCACCTTGAAGCGCACATGCACGAAGCCCGTGACCATGCCGGCGAGCGCGCCGCCCGCGACGCCCGCCGCCGTCGCCGAGATCGGATCGAATCCGTCCTTCAGAAGCCGCGCGGCGATCGCCGCGCCGAGCGGGAACGAGCCGTCGGCGGTGATGTCGGGAATCCGATACACCCGGAAGGAGAGGTAGATCCCAAGCGCCAGCACCGCGAACACGAGGCCGATCGCGAGGGTCGCCAGCAGCAGACTCACGCGGAGCCTCCCTTCGCGAGCGACCACACGAAGACGACCCCGCGCACGAAGGCGGTCTCGTGGCCGGAGTCTCCCCGCATCGAGTGCACGACGAGGCGAATCGGCTGCTCCGCCAGCAGGCTGCCTGCCGCGCGGACATCCGCCGTCGTCGCCGGCACCGGCCGGTACGACGCGACCGCGGCGTGGGCGTGGAGCAGGACGTCGCCCACCTCGACGAGCGTCTCGGACACCTCCGGCGGCACCTCGCCCTCGCTGCCCGGCGGCGCCGCCACCCCCACCACGACCAGCGACTCTCCCTCGTGCATCGGCTCGCCCGCGAAGCGAAGCGCTCGCCGCATGGCGTCGGGCGACATCGACCGAGGCGGCTCGCGCCAGCCGTCGGGCGAGGTGCGCGCCCAGGCGCCGAAGGCACCGGCGCATTCGCCCATCGCGAGGAACGCGATCGCGCCGCCGGTCCGCGCGATCATCGCCGACGCGAGGGACGACACCGACACGACCTCCCCATGCCCCTCCTCGAACTCGCCGTGCAACGATGGCACGCCCTCGACGACGATCGTCTCCCGCGCGACGAACGAGACCGTGCCGGTCTCGCTCGAGGCCAGGCAGTCCGGGCGAGGCGCTTCGGCGGGCTGCACCACGACGGTGCCGGCGGCGGCGAGCCCTTCACCGTAGTGGCCGCTGGCCTCGGCGAGATCGTTCGCGAGCGCCAGATGACCGATCGCGAGACGTTCCTTCGACGCCGCGACGACGCCTTCGCCCACGAATCGGACCACCGCTGCCGGCGCATCGGCGGAGCCGAGCCGTCGCACGCGGCCGCTCCAGCCGCTGCCGATCGGCGTCGAGTCCTCGGCGCTCGCCGCGGACTTCGCCGCGGGCATCAGCATCGCCTCGAGCTTCGCGACCCGCAGCATGCCGCGCACCGGCTCGCTGGCGGTCACGATCGCGAGGACTCCGCCGACGGCGCGGAACCGCGTGAACGACTGCACGAGAATCCCGATCCCGACCGACGAGATGAAGCTCACGCGGTCGAAGTCGAGATCGACCCGCGCCTTGCCCGAGCGGATCGCCGACTCGAGTTCCTTCGACGCCGACTCCGCCCACGCCGAATCGATCCGGCCCTCGAAGGCCAGATGGACCGCCTCGCCGCGAATCGTGCGCTCGACCCTCACGGCGATGCCGCCTGCCTGGGGGCGGGCTCGGACGCGGGAAGCTGGCCGGACTCGTCGGTGAATCGAGCGATGGCCGCAAGTTCCGGCGTCAAGTCGATTCCGAACTCCTCGAGCCGAGCCGGATTCGCGAGCAGGATCGACTTCTGCGGCGGCGCAAAGGGAATCCGCTCGGGACTCTCGCCGCGAAGCACGCGATCGAGCATCCGTGCGCTCACCGCCCCGACCATCGAGTAGTCGAGCGAGACCGAAAGCGTCGCCCCCGAGGCCATCGCGGCGGTGGTGAAGGCGAAGACCGGCAGGTTCGCGCGGTCGGCGCTTCGCACGATCGAGTTGAACCCCGACGCCGAGGCGTTGTCGGAGATCTGCACGAAGAGATCGACGCCTCGCGCGGCGAGGCTGTCGGCGGCCTCGGGAATCTCGGTCGGTCGATCGGCGGGCGCCGCCACCACCTCGATCCCCGCCGGCTCGAGCGCCTTCACCAGCAGGTCGCGGTGGTGCAGGCTGTTCGCCTCGCTCGGAGCGAACACCGTGCCGACCCGCGTCACGCCCGGCACGACGGCCTTGAGGATCTCCCGCATCCGCGTGGCGTCGATCGAGGTCTCGGCGCCGGTCACGTTCGGCAGGTGGTCGGTCGCGCTGGCGCCGGCGCCCGCCGCAACGCCGGAGGCGACGAGCGAGAAGACGATCGGCCGATTCCTCACCCGCCTCAGCGTCGCCTGAAGTGCCGGCGTCGTGAAGGGCACCACCACGTCCGGGCGCTCCGACTCGATCGCCGACACGATCGTGTTCAGCGTGCCCGAGTCGAGTTGGGCATCGCGAAGCGAGAGCCGGATCGTGCGTCCGTCCTCGTAGCCGAGCCGCGCGAGTTCTTCGACGAACCCGGCATGGCACTCCTCGAAGTTGGGGGTGCGTCCGAAGGTGAGCGCCGCGACCTCGGGAATCCGACCTGCCGCGATCGGCTTGCCGCGCGGACGCGCCGCGGCGACCGCGGCGGCACCCGGCGGCGTGAAGTCGCGCTGGGTCTCGCGCACTTCGACCACGCCGTCCGCGCCGACGATGCGCTCGGCCTCCGAAAGCAGCAAGGGCGAGGCGCGCCATCCGTCGCCGAAGCCGCCGAGGTTCAGCCAGAGCGTGACCGGCACGAAGTTCTCGACGGGAATCTCCCGCGGCGGCACGCCCGAGAGCACGAGGTCGGCGATCGTGCCCGTCGCGATCCCCATGCCGTGATAGTCCGCGCCGTAGTTGATCGCGGCACCGAGATCGGCCATGTTCGGGAAGTTCGTGACGACCGGCACCTTCGAGCGGCGGCATCGCTCGATGATCGGCGACGCCGCGGCGATCGCGTTCGTGTCGGGAAGGATCCAGAAGCAGTCGACGCCGCGCGAGAGAACGACCTCCGCCGCCGCGACGACCTCGTTGACGTTCGCGCCGTTCGCCTCGACCAGTTCGAGGCCGAGCTTCGCGCAGACCTCGCGGCCGAGCTTCACCGACGCCTCGGCGTTCGGCTCCGCGGGATTCCAGACCGTTCCGATTCGCCTGACCTGCGGCGCACAGGCGAGCATCGCGTCGAAGAGAAGCTCCGCCGGCTGCAGCGTGCCGAAGCCCGCGACCGACGGAGGGCGCGTCGAGTCAGGCTCCCAGGCGCCAAGCGGCACGCCGATCGCGGGCGGCGATGTGACGAGCCCGAAGACCTGCGGCACGCCTCGCTTGTTCGCGCGAAGAAACGACTGGGTGGCCACCGTCGAGAGCGTCACCGCGAGGTCGTAGGGCGGCGACGCGCCGGCGACCTGTGCGGAGATCTGCCCGAGCGTCCCCACGTCGCCCTCGGCGTTGAAGAGGTCGATCGTCGCGCCGGCCTCGGCGGTGTAGCCGCGGTCGGCGAGGAACTCGAGGAGTCCGTCGCGCCCCGCGTTCATCGCGTCGATCGAGGAGATCTGGATGACCGCGATCCGTCTCGCCGTCGAAGCTCGAAACGCGTCGCTCCCACCACTGCCGGAACGATCGGTCAGCACCAGCGTCGCAGACGCGGCGACGATCAGCGCGAGCCCGAGCCACAGTCGACCGATGGATCGGAGCATGGAGCGGCAAGATACCGGCGTTCCGCCCCCCTGCTTCCTCTCGGGCCGCGAATGGTCGAGAACGCCTACGCGGGCGACATGATCGGCGTCGCGCCGTCGCCCGTTCAGCGGCTTCCCGACAAGTACGCCATCACCTCGCCCCACCACGGCTCGTGCGCGCCGACCGGCCAGTCGTTGTGACCGCGGCCGGGGAACCACCAGCATCGCTTGGGCTCCGGGATCGCCTCGAAGAGTCGCTCGCTGTGATGGGTGGGGATGACCTCGTCCTCCTCGGCGATGCAGATCGCCACCGGCGCCTCGATCGCCGCAAGGTTCGCGATCGTGTCGTAGCGATCCCGCAGGATCAGCCGCACCGGGAGGAACGGCACCTTCTCTTGCGCGAGGCTCGGCAGGTCCGCCCACGGCGTCATCAGCAGCACGCCGCGAAGCGGCACGTCGGTTCGCGCCGCCGCCGCCGCCGCGACCCCCGCCCCGAGCGACTCGCCGGCCAACACGATGGGATCCCCGAACTGTTCATGGGCAAGCCGCAGCGACTCGATCGCGTCGGGCACCATCGACCGCTCGCCCACCGCGCCGCTCCGGGCCCCGTAGCCGGGATACTCCGCAAGGATGGTCCGCCATCCGAGCCGCCCGAGCGCCTCGGCCCAGTGCATGCGATGGAGCGCATGGCCGGCGTTGCCGTGGAAGAGCACCACCGTCCCGATCGCCGCGCCGTCGCGAGGCTCCACCACGAAGCCGCGATGCGCCTCGCCCGAGTTCGGCCACGGGCGGGCACCCGCAGCCTTCGCCTCGACCTCGATCGAGTCGAGTCCGGCACGCGTCGGGAAGTAGAGCAGGTGATCCTGAAACATCGCGCATCCGCCAACGACGATCGCGAACCCGCCCACCGGCGCTGCAAGCAGGCGAGCCATACGTCGAACTCGGGAGGGACGTTCCATCGATTGCGACCGGCGATCAAGCCTGCCGGAGCGGCGACGACGTCTCGCGCGGACGACTCCCGATCGCGGCGCTTCAGTGTTGCACGATCCTCGTTCGAAGTCGACGACGCCACGACTCCGACCCACCCGGTCTCGGCCGATCACCCCTTCCGTCGCTCGACCCATCCCTCCGCCAGCCGCCAGCAGCGGTGGATCTTCCGGTTGCGGAAGTCCTCCGGCACGGAGCGATGGCTGATCTCCTGACACCCGAAGCCGCTCGGCACCGCCTCGGGCACCATCTCGAAGCTGCGCGAGTTCGTGGAGAAGAAGACCTCGCCCTTCGGCGCCACGAACCGCGCGATCCAGGCCAGCAGCTGCGGATGGTCGCGGTCGATCGAGAACGACTCCGCCTTCATCCGCTTCGAGTTCGAGAAGGTCGGCGGATCGCAGACCACGAGGTCGTATCGCTCCGATTCCGACGACGGCCCCGCCTCGAGCCACTGCAGGCAGTCGGCGTGGACGGCCCGGTGATCCGCGTCGAGCGCGAAGCCGTTGAGGCCGAGATTCCGCGCGTACCACTCGAGGTAGGTCTTCGACATGTCGACGGTGGTCGTCGCCACGGCCCCGCCCGCGCGGGCATGCACGCTGAACGCGCCGGTGTACGCGAAGAGATTCAGGATCCGCTTGCCCTGCGATCGCTGCTGCACGGAGAGCCGCGTGGGGCGATGGTCGAGGAACAGGCCCACGTCGAGGTAGTCCGTGAGATTCACCTCGAACTTCAGGCCGTGCTCGTCGATCACCTTGGTGCGGCCCGCATCGCCCACCCGCTCGTACTGCTCGCGGCCGCCGTCGTCGGCCACCTGCCGACCGCGATGCTTCACGAACAGCCGCTCCCGCGGGATGTCGAGCCCCGCGAGGATCTCCGCCTCGCTGTCGAGCCGATGCGCCCGCTCCTGCTCAGGGGTCTCGTCCTTCTTGCGGCGAAAGAGCCACGCGACCGCATCGCCGGCGCGAGCGAGATCGACCGGCTCGCCGGTCGACGGATCGAGGTCGGCGTACCAGTCGACGATCGCCGGGTACTCCGGCACATCGCGCTCGTAGAGGCGGAAGCAGGAGATCCCCTGCCGACGCCCCCACTTCGCGAGATGACGCATCCGATTCGCAAGCCGCTCGCCGAGCATGGGGCGGAAGGGTAGCGGGATGGACGGTCGACGATCGGGGTCATCGCCGCATCGTGCGTGGAATTCCCCAGCACACCGCGAGCATGGTCACGAGCACGAGTACCTTCGACGGCTGCTCGCGATCAACCGCGACCTCATCTTCCGACAGGAACTTCCCCATGACCCGCCCTGACCTCTCCCACGTCGTCGCCGGCCTCGCCGGCGCCCTGCTCGTCGTGCTGCTCGGCTTCGCCAGCGGACCGCAGGCTCCAGCCGCCCCTCAGGCTCCACCGTCGAGCAGCGACGAGGTCGTGCGCCTGCTCCGATCGATCGACCAGAAGCTCGACTCCCGGCTCG
>JBMSXH010000029.1:0-12247 GCA_049425445.1 Phycisphaerales bacterium
CACCCGGGCACCGGTCCGCTTCGCGTGATCGACGATCTCGCGAGCCGACGCGTCGCGAGATCTACACGGTCAACCGATCGCCGTTCATCGACAAGAAGTCTCGCGAGCAGTTCGAGATCCGCACCCACAAGCGGATCATCGACATCAGCGAGCCCAACCATCGCACCGTCGAGGCCTTGAACCGTCTGGTCGTTCCGGCCGGCGTGTTCGTGAAGATCAAGGCCTGAACCCGACGCACGTCCAACGAACGAAGAGTCTCCCATGCCCGCCGCCATCATCGGACGCAAGCTCGGCATCACCCGCTCCTTCACGCCGGAGGGGAAGAACATCCCCGTGACCGTGATCGAGGCCGGTCCGTGCGTGGTGACGCAGGTCAAGACCACGTCTTCCGACGGCTACGCCGCGGTGCAGCTCGCCTACGGCGAACTCGCGCCCCGTCGCTCGACCCGTCCGGTCATCGCGCACGACGCGAAGGCCGGCACCGCCCCGAAGCGCCTCCACCGCGAGTTCCGCTGTGGCGACGACGCCGAGGCGGGAGGCTTCGAGCTCGGGCAGATCCTGACCGTCGAGAGCCTCGAGGGCACCAAGTTCGTCGATGTGATCGGCACCTCGAAGGGCAAGGGCTTCGCGGGCGTCATGAAGCGGCACAACTTCGCCGGTCTCGAGGCGTCGCACGGCGTCGAGCGGAAGCACCGCTCCGCGGGTGCGATCGCCAGCCACGGCACCGACCGCGGCCACGGCGCGAAGATCAAGAAGGGCAAGCGCATGGCGGGCCAGATGGGCAATGCCCGCGTGACCCTTCGCAGCATCGACGTGGTCGGGATCATCCCCGACCGCAATCTCCTTCTGCTGAAGGGGCCGGTCCCCGGCCCCAACGGCGCCACCGTGTTCATCCGGGCCGCGACGCGGCTCTACAAGCGAAAGGCGCGGATCCAGGCGGGCGCGTGACCGCCTGGCGGATCGGATAGGCCTTCGACGGCGTTCGCCGCTCGCGAAGGAACCGCCCGATCGCGACATCCTTCCTGATCCGAGTCCGAGCCTGCCCGCGGCCATGAGTGACGGCCGCCGGAGGCGAGGGCGAGACGGCTCCTTCGAGAGCCATCGAGGAACTCCATGATCGACCTTCCGATCTACGACCGCTCCGGCACGCAGGTGGACACGCTGTCCATCGACGAGGCTTCCCTCGGGGGGCCCGAGATCCGGTTCGACCTGCTCAAGCAGGCGTACGTGATCACCCACGGCAATCAGCGACAGGGCTCCGCCCGAACCCGCAACCGCGGCCGGGTCGAGGGCTCCACTCGCAAGCTCTACAAGCAGAAGGGCACCGGCAACGCCCGTGCCGGCACCGTCCGCACCAACATCCGCAGGGGTGGTGGCGTGGCGTTCGCGAAGGTCCGCGGTCGCGAGGACTTCCGCCCCTCGCTCACCAAGAAGATGCGTCGGCTCGCCAACCGCAATGCGCTGCTCGCCAAGCGCGTCGACGGCGAGGTGAAGTGCTTCGTCGATCTCGCCTTCGAGGCCCCGAAGACCCGCGACTTCGCTGCGGTGCTCGGCAAGGTCGGCATCGACCGGACCTGCCTGGTCGCGCTCGCCAAGGAGAACCGCAACGGTCTCCGCAGCGCTCGCAACCTGGAGGGCGTCGACTGCACCCGGATCGATCAGCTCAACGCCTTCGATCTTCTGAACCACCGCTACCTGGTCACCGACCGCAGGAGCCTCGAGTCCTTCCTCGACGGCTCCTGCTTCGCTTCCGCCGCCGCTTCGGAGGAAACCCGATGATCGCCACGCAGGTCATCCGCCGCCCGCTCGTCACCGAGAAGGCGAGCCAGGGATCCGGCGAGCATCAGCGCTACGCCTTCGAGGTCGACGGTCGCGCAAACAAGGTCGACATCCGCAAGGCGGTCGAGGAGCTCTACGGCGTCCGCGTCATGAAGGTCGCCACCCGGATCCGCAAGGGCCGCGCCCGTCGCCTCAAGTACGGAGTCGTCCAGACCGGTTCCGTGAAGCACGCCATCGTCCGCATCCATCCCGAGGACCGCATCGAGCTCTTCTGAGCCCGAGCGTCCGCCGAACCAGACGAGACACGTCATGGCAGTCCGCGTCTACAAGCCGATCACCAACGCCCGCCGCAACGCTTCGGTCAACCTCAACAGCGAGGTCACCAAGCGCACGCCGGAGAAGTCGCTCCTCGCGCCGCTCCACGGCACCGGCGCCCGCAACTCGCAGGGCAAGCGGACCGTTCGCGGCCAGAGCGGCGGCCACAAGCGCCGCTACCGCAAGATCGACTTCCGTCGCAGCAAGGACGACGTCGCCGCGAAGGTGATCGGGATCGAGTACGACCCGAACCGCTCCTGCCACATCGCCCTGCTCGAGTACGCCGACGGCGAGCGCCGCTACATCATCGCCCCGAAGGATCTCACCGACGGCACCACGGTCTCGAGCTCCGCGTCCGCGATCGAACCGAAGCCCGGCAACTGCATGCCGCTCAAGTTCATCCCGACCGGTCTCACCGTGCACAACGTCGAGATCGTGCCGGGCGCCGGCGGCCGTCTCTGCCGCGCCGCGGGACTTGGAGCCCGTCTCACCAACCGTGAAGGACGCTGGGCGACGCTCGTGCTTCCGTCCGGTGAAATCCGGCAGGTCTCGGTCGATTGCCGCGCGACGATCGGCGTGGTCGGGAACTCCGATCACGGCAACGTGAAGCTCGGCAAGGCCGGCCGCGCCCGCTGGATGGGTCGCCGTCCAGTGACCCGCGGCGTCGCCATGAGCCACCACCAGCACCCGCACGGCGGTGGCGAGGGCAAGTCCAAGGGCGGCCAGGAGCCGTCGAACGCCTCCGGCACCCAGTCCAAGGGCGGTCGCACCCGCCGCCACGGCAAGTCGAGCGACAAGCGGATTCTCCGCCGTCGCCGCTCGACCCGCTACGGCCAGCTGACCCTGTGATCGCCTCCACCCGTCCGTCCTCGCACCCCGACCACGAGCCCCGCCCGAGACCCCGACCATGAGCCGATCGACGAAGAAGGGACCGCATGTCGACGAGAAGCTCTTCCGCAAGGTGGAGCGTCAGGCCGAGAGCGGCCGCAAGTCCCCGATCAAGACGTGGGCCCGCGACTGCACGATCGTGCCCGAGTTCGTCGGCAGCACGTTCCAGGTGCACAACGGCCGCACGTTCGCCGAGGTCTTCTGCACCGAGGACATGGTCGGTCACAAGCTCGGCGAGTTCAGCCCCACCCGCATGTTCCGCGGCCACACCAACAAGAAGGAGGGCCTCAAGTCCTGAGCGTCCCGGCACGCTCGGCGAGGTGAACTTCATGGCCTACGTCGCTTCCCATCGATTCGCACGCATCGCTCCGCGGAAGGCTCGGCTCGTCGCCGACCAGATCCGCGGGCACGCCGTCGACCGCGCACTCGCCACGCTCGAGCTCTCGAAGCGTCGCGGCGGCTGGTTCCTCCAGACCGTCTTGAAGAGCGCGATCGCCAACGCGGAGGAGAAGTCCGCCGACATCGCCCGGCTCGTCGTCGCGGAGGTCCGCGTGGACGAGGGGCCGACGATCAAGCGGTTCCAGCCAAAGGACCGCGGACGGGCGCATCCGATCCGCAAGCGCACGAGCCACATCCACGTCGCGGTGGAGGAGCGGGACTGACCGCTTCGGCGGCCGGAGTCACGAGACCATGGGACAGAAGACGCATCCATTCGGCTTTCGCGTGGGCATCACCGAGGCGCATCGCTCCCGGTGGTTCGCCCCGAAGGCGCTCTTCGGCGAGCTGCTCGTCGAGGACTACCGCATCCGCCGCTTCATCGATCGGCGGCTGAACCGCACGCCTCCCTTCGCGGCGGTGTCGGACATCCACATCGAGCGGACCCGCGAGGAGCTGACGGTCATCATCAAGACCGCGCGGCCCGGGCAGATCGTCGGACGGCAGGGGGCCGAGGTGGAGCGCCTCACCTCCGACCTGCAGGCCCTCACCGGCCGCAAGGTGTCGATCCGCATCATCGAGATCAAGAACCCCGAGATCGACGCGAAGCTCATCGCCGAGACGATCGGCGACCAGCTCCGCAAGCGAGCCAACTACCGCCGCCTGCTCAAGCAGCGCTGCGAGTCGGCGATCCAGAACGGGGCCAAGGGCGTCCGCATCCAGATCTCCGGCCGCCTCGGCGGCGCCGAGATGTCGCGGACCTTCGCGCAGCGGCTCGGATCGATTCCCCTCTCCACGCTGCAGGCCAACGTCGACTACGCCTGCACCGCGAGCTTCACCACCTACGGGGCGCTCGGCGTCAAGGTCTGGATCTTCAAGGGCATGTACGGCGAGAAGGAGGAGGACTACACCTCCACCGCCGCCGGTGGACGGGCTCGCGCCCGTGGCCGCCGCTGATCGCCGCACCGATCGAGCAACGTCAGGAGCACGACCATGATCTCAATGCCCAAGCGAATCCGGTACCGGAAGCAGCAGCGTGGACGCCTGCGCGGCAACGCCACGCGGGGCAACTACGTCGCCTTCGGCGAGTTCGGGCTGCAGGCGCTCGAGCACCACTGGCTCAGCGCTCGCCAGATCGACGCCGGCCGAATCGCAGCGCAGCACTTCCTGCGCCGCCAAGGCAAGGTCTTCATCCGCGTCTTCCCCGACAAGCCCATCTCCAAGAAGCCGCTCGAGCAGCGGATGGGCAAGGGCAAGGCCGAGACCGCCTTCTGGGCCGCCCGCATCAAGCCCGGCACCGTCCTCTTCGAGATCGCCGGCGTCCCCGAGGACATCGCCCGCCAGGCGATGGCCCGCATCGCCCACAAGATGCCCGTGCGGTGCCGCTTCGTCGGCCGCCGGCTCACCGTCTGATCCCCCTTTCTTCGAGTCGAGAGCGTCAAGCCATGACCGCCAACGAAGTCAAGAAGCTGTCCGACGAGGAGATCGTGGTGGAGACCACGAGGCTCCGCCGCCGCCTGCTCGATCTCCGCACGCAGACGGTCACCGACAAGGTCGCCGACCACTCGCAGTTCACCAAGACCCGCCGCGACATCGCGCGTCTCCTCACCGAGGCCAGCCGTCGCGGCAAGGAGGTCGCCTCCGCATGAAGCCCAACGCCCCGCTCGTGGTTCCCGAGAAGAGCCCCCGCAAGATCGGCGTGGTGGAGAGCGATCGTCGCGACAAGACCCGCACCGTGGTCATCGCCCGCTCGATGAAGCACTCCAAGTACGGCAAGTACCTTCGCCGCCGGACCGTGCTGCACGTGCACGACGAGGCCAACGAGAGCCGCTGCGGCGACCGCGTCGAGATCGCGGAGTGCCGCCCGCTCTCCCGCACCAAGCGTTGGACCCTCGTCCGAATCGTCGAACGCGGACACGCGCCCGTGACCGCGGATTCACTCCCGTCCTGACCCGACCCGCCCCGAGGTCCGCGGCGAGCGCCGCGGTCCGGAGTCCCCAGCGATGATCCAGAAGGAAACAAGGCTCGAGGTCGCCGACAACAGCGGCGCGAAGATCGCGATGGTGATCGGCGTGCTCGGCTCGTCGACCGCCCGCGGCGCCTTCACCCGCCTCTCGATGGGCGTGGGCGACCGGGTCGTCTGCACCGTCAAGAAGGCCCTGCCTCACGCCGACATCAAGGCCGGCGACAAGGTGCAGGCGGTGATCGTCCGCACCAAGTACCCGACCCGCCGCGAGGATGGTTCCTACGTGCGGTTCGACTCCAACGCCTGCGTGCTCGTGGACAAGGAAGGCAACCCGAAGGGCACCCGCATCTTCGGCGCCGTCGCCCGCGAGCTTCGCGAACGCAACTACATGAAGATCGTCTCACTCGCGACGGAGGTCGTCTGACATGCCGCGACACATTCGCAAGGGCGACACCGTCGTGGTGACCGCCGGCAACTTCAAGGGTTCCGTCGGCGAGGTGCTCCAGGTCGACGCCGTCGCCGGAACCTGCACCGTCAAGGGCGTCAACGTCCGTGCCAAGCGGCTGCGCCCGAACGCCAATCGGCCGCGCGGAACCACCGTCCGGACCGAGTATCCGATCCACATCAGCAACGTGAGCCCCGCCGTCGACGGCAAGCCGTCGCGGGTCCGCTTCGAGACGCGGGCCGACGGCTCCAAGGTCCGCATCGCGGTCCGGGGCGGCACGGTCCTGCACACCCTCCGAGGCCCGCGCGGCTGAGGCCACGAAGAAGAGGACTTCCACCCATGGTCGCCAGCAAGACGTCTCCCCGGCTCCAGGCCCTCTACCGCGACACCGTCGCGGCGGCGGTGAAGGAGAAGTTCGGGCTCGACAACCCGCACCAGCTGCCGCGCATCGTCAAGATCGTGGTGAACTGCGGCATCGGACGGTTCCTCGAGAACCAGAAGCTCAAGCCCGAGGTCCGCGAGACCGTGATCTCGACGCTCACCACGATCACCGGTCAGCGTCCCGTGATGATCGCCACCAAGCACGCCGTCGCGAACTTCAAGGTTCGCGAGGGCGCCCCGTCGGCGTTCATGGTCACCATCCGTCGCGAGCGGATGTGGAACTTCCTCGACCGGCTCATCCACCTCGCGACGCCCCGCATCAAGGACTTCCGCGGACTGCCGAAGAACGCCTTCGACAAGAGCGGCAACTACTCGATGGGGCTCACCGAGCAGGCGGTCTGGCCGGAGATCAACATGGCCAACGTCGTGTTCTCCCACGGCATGAACATCAACATCGTCTTCGAGAAGAGCACTCCCGAGATGAGCCGTTTCGTGCTGACCGAACTCGGCATGCCGTTCGTCCGAGACGAGGACGCGGACAACCGTCGCGGCCGCTGACCCACGACCCTGAACCCACGAACCTGCGGATCCATCCCCCATGGCCAGCAAGCGAACCTTCGCCAAGATGAAGCGGACCCCGAAGTTCTCGACCCGCCAGCAGGTCCGGTGCGAGATCACCGGACGCAAGCGGGGCGTCTACCGGAAGTTCCGCATCAGCCGAATCATGCTGCGCGAGCTCGCGCTGCAAGGCATGATCCCCGGCATGAGGAAGGCCAGCTGGTGACCGGCTTCGCCGGCCCCGCATCCACGATTGCACTCGGACACGAGTCCCGAACCGAGACGGAAGGCACGTCATGAACGATCTGACCGCCGACATGCTGACGAGAATCCGCAACGCGGTGCGAAACCGCGAGCGAACCGTCCTCTGCATCGCCAACAAGCTGAACGCCGGCGTCGCGTCGGTGCTGGCCGAGGAAGGCTACATCGAGGGCTTCGAGCGCATCGAGGACGGCCGCCAGGGCCTTCTTCGCCTCAAGCTCAAGTACGGAAGCCGCGGCGAGCAGGTGATCAACACCATCGACCGCGTCTCCCGCGGCGGCTGCCGCGTCTACCGCGGCGTGAACGACCTGCCCCGTCCGCTCCAGGGCCTCGGCATCGCGATCGTCTCGACGAGCCACGGGGTGATGAGCGACCGCAAGTGCCGTGAGGCGAAGCTCGGCGGCGAAGTCGTCGCGACCGTCTATTGATCGAACCGGAAGCCGCACGAAGGCCGGAAGCCGTACGAAGAGAAGTTCGGAGCGAATCGTCATGAGCCGCATCGGAAAGAAGCCCATCCCCGTGCCCGCCGGCGTCAAGGTCTCGATCGACCCCGCCGCGCACGTCATCCGCGTGGAGGGCGCCAAGGGCAAGCTCGAGCAGCGCCTTCGCCCGGAGGTCCGCGTCGCCTGGAGCGAGTCGGAGAAGGAGATCGTCTGCACGATCGATCCCGACCAGTCCGAGGACAAGCAGGTGCGGGCCTACTGGGGCCTGACCCGCGCCCTGATCGCCAAGATGGTGCAGGGCGTCTCGGCCGGGTACGAGCGGAAGCTCGAGGTCGTCGGCGTCGGTTGGAACGCGAAGCTGCAGGGCATGAACCTCGTGCTCAACGTCGGCTACGCGGATCCGGTCGTCATGCCGGTGCCCTCGGGCGTCAAGGTCGAGGTGGCGGGCGCGATCATCACCGTCAGCGGCCCCGATGCGCAGGCGGTGGGGCAGTTCGCCGCCGCGGCGCGTTCCAAGCGGAAGCCCGAGCCCTACAAGGGCAAGGGCGTCAAGTACGTCGACGAGACCATCACGCGCAAGCAGGGCAAGGCCTTCGGGTCCTGACCAGAGTTCGCCGGAGCGCCATCAGATGAACCGACACGACATCAAGATCGTCCGCCGCAGCCGCCGCCGGATCCGCGTTCGCAAGCGGATCTTCGGAATGCCCGCGCGGCCGCGGCTCACCGTCTTCCGCTCGCTGAGCCACATCTACGCCCAGATCATCGACGACCTGAGCGGCCGCACCCTCGCGTCGGCGTCGAGCCGCGACAAGGGCTTCGCGGGACCGACCGATGCCGGCAAGACCGGCGTCGCGAAGGCCGTCGGCGAGACGCTCGCGAAGCGGGCCTCCGCCGCGGGCGTGTCCGCGGTGGCCTTCGACCGCAACGGATACCGCTATCACGGCCGTGTGAAGGCGCTCGCCGAGGGCGCTCGCGAAGGCGGCCTGCAGTTCTGACCCCGACGAGAACACTCCTCGACCTCCGAAAGCGAATTGAAGTCCATGGCCGAACTGCTTGACGAAACATCCTCGATCGAATCGACCACCGTCGGCATCAACCGCACCTCCGCGACGGTGAAGGGCGGACGCCGCTTCAGCTTCAGCGCCCTCGTGGTGGTCGGCGACCGCCACGGGCGAGTGGGGCTCGGATACGGCAAGGCCAATCAGGTGCCGCAGTCGATCGAGAAGGCCCAGAAGGAAGCCAAGCGCAAGATGCGGCCGTACCCCCTTCAGGGGCAGACGATCCCGCATCAGGTCGATGGCCGATTCGGTGCGTGCGGCGTTCGCCTGGTGCCGGCATCGCCGGGTACCGGCATCACCGCGGGCAGCGCGGTCCGCGCGGTCCTCGAGATGCTCGGCGTCAAGGACTGCCTGACCAAGTGCTACGGCAGCACCAACAACATCAACCTCGTCAAGGCGACGCTCGAGGCGCTCTCGAAGCTCCGTCGCCGCGAGGAGATCGAGGCGCTGCGAGGCGTCCAGCTCGGCGAGAGCGCCGTCGAGAGCATGGTCCGCCGGGGCATGGCCTTCATGCCGGTGGCCTCCGGCGGCGAGCGGGCCGCGGCCCCCGTCAACGTGGTGGGAGACGATCGGCGTTCGCGCGGTCCGCGTCGAGGCGGTCCGCGACGGGGCGGTCGGGGAGAGAGCGGCTCCGGCGGCGCGCCGGCGGGCGATTCGAGCAACTGACCAAGGTGTGAACGGCGGCGACATCGCCGCGAGGATCCACAGCCATGATGATCCACGACATCACCGCCCGAGTCGGGCGACACAAGGCGCGAAAGCGGGTCGGCCGCGGCGAGGCGAGCGGCGTCGGCGGCACCTCCGGCCGAGGCCACAAGGGCGCCAAGAGCCGCTCCGGCTACAGCCGTCGGGCGAGCTACGAAGGCGGCCAGAAGCCGTTCGCGCAGCGGTTCCCGAAGCGCGGCTTCAGCAACGCGCCGTTCCGCCGCGAGTTCCACGTCGTCAACCTGAAGGTCCTTCAGGACCGCTTCGAGGCGGGCGCCGAGGTGAGCGCCGAGACCCTCGCCGCCGCCGGAATCATTCGCGACGCGAAGACCCCCGTGAAGGTCCTCGCCGAAGGTGAACTCACCAAGGCCCTGAAGGTCGTCGCGGCGAAGTTCTCCGCGGCGGCGAAGGCCCGCATCGAAGCGGCGGGCGGCTCGGCCGTCGAAGCGGCCTGAGGAGCTGGACCGGACGAATGCTGCAAGCCTTCCTGAACATCTTCCGGATCGCGGACCTGCGGAACAGGGTGCTGTTCACGCTCGGCATGATCGCGATCTATCGGATCGGCTTCTGGATCCCGCTCGTGGGCGTGGACCAGTCGGCGCTGGCCGAAGCCGCCAAGAGCGCGGCCCAGGAGGAGACCGGCTTCGGTCGCCTGCTGCAGTTCGCGTCGATCTTCTCCGGCGGCAGTCTGCAGCAGTCCACGGTGTTCGGGCTGGGCATCATGCCCTACATCACCGCGTCGATCATCTTCCAACTCCTCGGCTCGGTGATCCCGTCGCTGCAGGAGATGAAGAAGGAAGGCGCGAGCGGCCAGCAGAAGATCACCGAGTGGACCCGCTACGCCACCGTCGGGCTCTGCCTCGTGCAGGGCATGATGTGGCTGAGCTTCCTTCGCACCTCGAATCTCGTGCAGCCGTCCTTCGCGGGCGGCACGAGCCTGATCGTCTTCTACGTCGCGGGGATCGCGGGCCTCACGGCCGGCAGCGTCTTCCTCATGTGGCTCGGCGAGCAGATCGACAAGTACGGCATCGGCAACGGTGTCTCGCTGATCCTGACCGCGGGCATCCTGTCGCAGTTGCCGCAGGCGATCGGATGGGTCGCGGACAACTTCTCGGCGAGCCAGGCCGGCGACACCGCGCAACTCGGACTGCTCGGCGTCTTCTTCCTCGTGGCCGCGTTCCTCTTCGTGACCGCCGGGGCCATCATCATCACGGTGGCGCAGCGGCGGATCCCGATCCAGGCGGCGAAGCAGACTCGCGGCCGCAAGGTCTTCGGCGGCCAGCGGCACTACCTGCCGCTCCGCATCAACCACGCGGGGGTGATGCCGATCATCTTCGCGAGCAGCCTGATGATCTTCCCGTCGACCTTCTTCGGATGGCTCGCGACCCGGGCCTCCCAGACCGGAACCGGCGGATGGTGGAGCGCGACCTGCGACTGGTTCGCCAACAACTTCCAGATCGGCGCGTACCCGTACATCGTGGTCGAGATCCTGCTGATCTACTTCTTCAGCTACTTCTGGACGACCGTCCAGTTCAGCCCCGAGGACATGTCGCGCCAGCTCCGTGAGAACGGCAGCTTCATCCCCGGCCTTCGTCCCGGCCCTCGCACCGCCGAGTACCTCGAGACGGTGATGGAGCGCATCACGTTCGTGGGCGCCGGGTTCCTCGCGATCATCGCGGTCATCCCCACGATGGTCGCGGACAAGATGAACATCCCGTTCTTCGTCTCGAGCTTCCTCGGAGGCACCGGCCTGCTGATCGTGGTCAGCGTCGGTCTCGACCTGATGCAGCGGATCGAGGCGAACCTCCTGATGCGCAACTACTCCGGATTCCTCAGCGGTGGCGACGGGCGGGGCCCGCGTCTCCGTTCCGGCCGCAACTGACCTCTCGAACCACTCGACCACCGTGTTCCGAACCGACCTCCCATCCCGGCAGCCTCGCGTCTCCCGCATGCGGGCGACGCTGCGCAGCGATCGCGAGATCGCGGCGATCGCCGCGGCGGGCGCGGTCGTCGCGGAGGCGCTCGAGGAGGCGCGGCTCGCCGCGGCTCCGGGCGTGGCGACCGGCGAGATCGAGTCGATCGTCGCGGCCGTGTTCGAGCGTCGCGGCGCGGATGCGGTGCTCCGCGACTCCGCGGCGATGATCGGCGGGCGACGGTTCCCCGGCGCGTGCTGCACCAGCGTCAACGAAGTCGCGCTGCACGGCGTTCCCGGCGAGCGGGTGCTCCGCGACGGCGATCTGCTGTCGGTCGATGCCGCGTGCCGCTTCGAGGGATGGTGCGCGGACGCGGCCATCACGATCCCGGTCGGTCGGGTGGACGGCGCTCGGCGTCGTCTGATCGAGACGGTCGAGCAGGCCCTCGAGGACGCGATCGCCGAGATCCGTCCGGGCCGCCGTTGGAGCGAGATCGCCGCGTCGATCCAGGCCGCCGCCGAGTCGGCTGGCTTCGCCACCGTGACGGGGTGGACCGGTCACGGGATCGGCCAGCAGCTGCACGAGTGGCCTCCGGCTCCGGCCACGCTGACCGAGGCGCTGCTGGTCTCCGAGGACTTCACGCTGCTTCCGGGCATGGTGCTCGCGATCGAGCCCGTGTTCGTACTCCAGTCTCCATCGCCTTCCTCGCAGGGCTGCGCCCGCGGCGTGGCGGTCCGGATCGGCGAGGACGGCTGGTCGGTCGAGACGCTCTCGGGAAGCCCGGCCTGTCATGTCGAACACACCGTGGCGATCACTCGGCGGGGCGGGGAGGTCCTGACCCGCCGGCAGGTCCGCGTCGCATCCACGGCAGTTGCCTTTTCCGCGGCATCCATGGAAGGGAGCGTCGCGTGAGCAAGGAAGAGAAGATCACCCTCGAGGCCGAGGTGACCGAGGCGCTCCCGGACGCCAAGTTCCGCGTGAAGCTTCCCAACGGGCAGCAGATCATCGCGTACGTGAGCGGTAAGATGCGAAAGTTCTTCATCCGAATCGTGCCGGGCGATCGGGTGACCGTCGAATTGAGCCCGTACGACATGACCAAG
>JBMSXH010000030.1:0-11974 GCA_049425445.1 Phycisphaerales bacterium
GCGTGGCGATCACGATCCTCCGGGGCGGCGAGGAGGAGGAGATCGAGGTGCACGAGGAGTTCGATTGACCGCTCGAGGGCGGCTTGCGCCCGCGCCGCGAGCCGATCACCCGCGCACGACCTCGGCTCCTGCGGCATCGATGAAGAGATGGTCGTGCACCGAGAGCTGCTCGAGATGGCGATAGCCTTGCTCGGCGAGGTAGGCGTCCATTCGGGGCAGCGACCGGCACTCCACCAGAAGATGCCGGAACCGGAATCTCGCGTGGTCGACGCCCTGGAGCACCGCGAGTTCGGAGCCCTCGACATCGAGCGAGAAGAAGTCGATCGACGGTGGTGCATGCGCCTCGATCAGCAGGTCGTTGAGCGTGCGCGGGACGGCGCCGTAGGCGACGACGTCCTCGTCGGGCTCGAGGAACCTCCGGCCGCTCTCGGCATGCTGGCGGGCATCCGGGAGGTCGGATCCCTCCAGTTCCGAGATCGACATCAGATTCGAGTAGATCATCGGCACGAATCGCTCCGTGTAGCCGAACGGGACGCACGCTGCGCAGAAGACCCTCGTCCTCGGAGATCGGTTCGCGCGGCACTTGAAGTAGTTGGCATGAGATGGTTCCACCAGCACGCCTCGCCATCCACGGCATCGTTCGAAGTGGAGCGTGTTGGACTGCGACACGCCGTCGTTCGCGCCGATCTCGACGAAGTAGCCGTCGTCGAAGTCGAGGTGCCGGCGCATCTTCCGGTCGAGTCCGCCGAGACCGTGATAGATCCTTGCGTCGCTCATGGAGGAGATCCGAGAAGGGCGGTGGGAAGGCTGGGTCGGTTCGACGCATTTCCGCGAGCAGTCCGGACCGAGTCCTCGGCTCATGATTCACGATGCACGCCGTGCCGGGCGGCGAAGTCGAGTTCGCGGGCGGCGAGTTCCGGCGTGCCGCGATGTTCCGCGATCAAACCGCTCCACAGGCGCAGATGCGGATCCTCGGGAAAGGTGTTGCGGTGGTGGATCACGCCGCCCTCGGCCTCGGCGACGACGCCGGAGGAGGCTGCGATCTCGCCTTCGGCGGCGATCACCGCGTCATGGCCGTGGAGGCGTGCGCCCTCGAGCGAGATCGCGAACGGCCCGGCGAGATGCCCCATCGAACGCACGAAGCGCCGCGCGGCCGGCTCGCCGGCGCCGGGAAGCGGCGGACGCTGGCGCTTGGGGCGGTCGAGCATCGACTCGAAGATCGCTCGGAAGCGTCGGGCGTTTCGATCCGGATCGAAGTGCTCGCGGGCGTACGCGCGGGCGTTTTGGCCGAGGCGGCGGCGAAGGTCGGCGTCGTCGACGAGACGCTCGAGTTGCCGCGGGTAGTCGTCCTCGCACGCGGCGACGAGCCCGGTGACCTCGTGTTCGATCAGGTCGTCGGCGCCGGTCTCCGCGAGGACGACGACCGGAAGACCGGCCCACATCGCCTCCTGCACCGACTTCTCGCTGGTGGTGGAGCCGCCCGGGGCGAGCGGATGCCCGATGGCGTCGAGATGCTGGAATGCCGAGGCGAGGTCCTCGGTGGGGCCGTGCACGATCGCGCGCTCTGCGAGGCCGAGTTCCTCGAAGCGGCTGCGCAGTTCATCGAGTCGTCCAGGCCCGTAGACATCGAAGCCGACCTCCGGTCGCCTCACCGCGGCGCACAGTTCCGCGAAGCGAGGGTGAAGCTTCGCGTCTCCGATCAGCCCTACGTGGCCGACGCGAAATCCCTCGTGCGGTCGCGGCTGGTAGCCGTCGAAGCGCGACATGTCGGCGAGCGCGGGGGACCACTCGGCATCGCCTCCGTGCGCCCGAACCGATTCGGCCGCCGGGGTCGCGAGCGTTCGAGGGCTCGACGCGAGCAGCCGGTCGGCGAATGTTCCGAGTTCGGCGGTGGCGACATGGGGCCGGGTGGTGCCGCGGATCGCGGTTCGAACCAGCACCCGGGCCGCCGGCCATGGTCGACGCATCGTGTCGAGGAGGGCAGGATGGTTCCAGTAGTCGATCGACACGAGATCCGCCCGGTCGATCGCGTCGTCGAGCATGGCGTCGTCCGATCGCCGGTGCACCGGCACCCCGAAGCGCCGTGCCCGAAGAAGCAGCGGGGCCGAGATCGGGGGATCGAGCACGAGGACCTCGTGCTCGCTCGCGACGCCGGCGGTCCGCCACGCCGCGATCAGCGCCAGAAGGTCGCGTTCGGGTCCGCCTCCGATGAAGCGGGGAATGAGGTGGAGCAGTCTCATGGCGATCCGCTCCGGCGGCGTGCGACGTATCGCGCCGCGATCACGAGCAGTTCACGCCGGTAGCGCTCGACGTCCGCCGAGAGGCTCGTCGCTCGCAGGCCCTTGCGAAGGACCACCCGATCGAGCCGCAGCGGTCCCTGCCCCGACTGCACGAGGCGCACGAACCACTCGCTGTCGGCGCCGATCGAGAGCGACTCGTCGAAGCGGCCGATCGCCTCGAACGCTTCCCGGCGTGCGAGCATCGCGCCGGGCGTGAAGCCCGGGAGCGGCACGCCGATGCGACTCGCTTGCGCGGCGGTGGTCCGGTGATCCTCGATCGCGATCGGCAGCACCATGCCGATCGCGGCAAGGCACTCGGGAGCGGGCACCAGCGCCTCGTGCAGTTCCGCCGCGGCCCCCGGCTCCCAGCGATCGTCGGAGTCGCAGAAGGCGATGAAGGGCTGCGTGGCTTCGGCGATCGCTTCGTTGCGGGCGGCGGCGAGTCCGCGAGAGCGTTGATGCAGCGTCCGCACCCCGCCGAACGCCTCGGCGATCTCGATCGATCCGTCGGTCGACCCGCCGTCGATCACGATCGTCTCCGCGACCGTCGCCTCGGCCGCGGAAGCGAGGGCGCCTCGCAGGTGTGATGCGCCGTTCCGCACTGGCACGATGGCGGTGATCGGAAGCGTCATGCCGTGGCTCCGTCGGCAAGCCGCCGCAGCGCCGAGCGCATCGCGTCGAGGCGATCGGATCCGAGGCCGAGATCCGAGAGCCGATCGAGAATCTCGAGCGTCTCCTTCGGATACAGGAACGGCGCGAGATGCAGCCGTGCGCTCGCCTCGATCGGCGCGTCGGGGCGAGCCTTCACGAGTTGGGCCAGTCGGATCGCGGCCTCCGGCTTCACGCACCGGCCAAGCAGTTCCGCCAGCAGCGACCAGCGGTCGTAGCGCGAGTCGAGTTCGCTCGGAACGGCGCCGTGGCCCGGGGGGTGGTCGAGCGCCGGCAGTCTTGCGACGAAGTCGCCCTCGAAGGTGGTGCGCGTGGCGTCGCCGCCGATGCCGGCGTTCGCGATGAGGTTCACCGAGGAGACCGCGGCGAGGCGGCCATCGAGCGCCGTGCGCACCGAGAAGGAGGTGTCCCACGCGAGCCGGGGATGGCGCCCTGCCTCGGCGACGATCGTTCGGAAGTGTTCGGCGAGCAGGGGATCGAGATCCTCGAGACCGAAGCATCCGTCTTCGCCGGGATCGAACGCCGCGAGATCGAGTGTCCGGCTGCGCCGCCACGAGCGTGCGGTGGTCGCCCAGCCCCAGATGCTGCCTCGCCTCGCCCGCAGATGGTCGGCGTCGCGGTGGCCCCAGGCGCCGAGCGTGTTGCGCCCGCTCGCGATCGAGAAGTCCTCGTCGTCGCCGTAGCGGTCGAGCATCGACGCGGCCCACGGCAGGAATCTCGGCGCGGGCCGGATGTCGTCCTCGAGGATGATCGCCCGCTCGACCCGCTCGAAGAGCCAGTCGAGGCCCCGTTCGATCCGCTCGTCGCAGCCGAGATTGGTGGACGAGTGCTCCCGCACGATCTCGCAGGGCCAGTCGATCGAGTCGAGCGCCGCGCGGGCGAGGGCACATCGATCGCGATCGGCGTCGTGGCCGGCGCGCGGACCGTCCGCGATGGCGAAGATGCTGCGAGGCTTCGAAGGACGAAGCGCCTCGACGAGTTCCGCCACCCGGTCGGGGCGGTTGAAGAGGAAGATCGCGACGGGCGTGTCGAATCTCTGCATCACGCCTTCCGCCTCGCCTCTAGGAAGGAGCCTCGACGCATGGCTCAGCGCGCGTCGGGATCGGCGATCGGCCAACCCGCGGAAGGATCCACCTCGTGGATCGGATCCATCATGATGATCTCGGAGATGTCTTCGAAGATCTCCATCGCGGGGGCGACGAAGGACTCCGGCAGCGGCATCGCTTCGGCGGAGGTCGCTTCCGAGACGACCAGCATCGCCGAGGCGACCAAGGAGTCGATGAAGGTGGCGGTCGTCGCCGCAGCGGGCTCGCCGAAGGCCGCAGCCACCGCTTCGATGACCGCCGTACGGTCCGCGCCGCCGGTGAAGCGGTTCCAGATCCACGGGCCCAGTCCGGAGAGCAGGAAGAGGACGCCCTTCTCCGAGTCGATCAGGATCGTCTCGCCGTCGATCGTCTCGCTGGGAAAGCGATGGGTGTTGGATTGGAGTCGATGGTCCATGCGGTCGCCTTCTGGGAATTCAAGCAACTGGCCGATCCCTCTCGGCAAGTTTGCACAGGGTTCGTTCGACAAGATCGAGGGCCTCGTCGGTCCGGCGCTCGCCGACGACGAGGCCGAAGTGGGGGACCTCGAGCAGTCCGGCGTGCGTCGTGTCGAGGGCCTGCGGATCCTCGGCGGCGGGCCCTCGCAGTTGCGACCGCAGCATTCCCCTTGCGGCGGGCGTGTCGAGCGCGGAGAGGCGGCAACTGGCGAGGGGCTCACGCGACAGGTGGAAGATCGCCGCGATGGGAAGCCACCGGTCGGGCGAGACGGCCGGGCCCCGGCGGAGCATCAGGGTCGCTTCGTCTTCGAGCATGCCCCGGACCGGCCGATCGGATTGCCTCACGCCCTCGGGCAGCGGCGCATCGAGTTCGACCCGCAGCTTCACCGGACGCGGCAGCGCCTGGACGAGCGGCTGGCCCTCCGCGACTCGAACCTGGTCGTCGCCGAGCACGGTCAGGCCGCGGGCGATCGCACGAAGCGTCGCCGTCGACTTTCCGGCGAAGGGCGGTCCGCAGAGAAGCGCCACCTTGCCGCCGAGCTCGATCGACGCGGCGTGGAGCAGCGGACAGGCGGCGTGGCGGGCGAGCAGTTCGCCCACGGTGAGCGCCATCCAGATGAGCCCGGCTTCCTCCGTCCGGTAGAAGCGCCACTGGTCGTGCACGAAGACCTGGCATTCGGGCAGGGCGTTGATCTCGGCTCGACCGAGCCGAATCTCCGCGGGCATCGGCTCGAGGCCGGTGAGTTCGGCGAGATCGCGGAGCGTGCGCGGATCGTGCGCCGCGACCGTGGTGGAGGCGCCGGCCCAGGAGAAGTGCGCCGCGTGGGGCGCGTGCATTGCTCGAGGCTGCGTGCGAGGCGGCGAGCTCGACATGCGTCGCTTCACCGAAGCCCAGCGTGCCGCGGCGGCGAGTCGCCCTGCTTCGAGCGAAGGCTCCTGCGGCGGATCGGCCTGTGATCGAATCCGCGCCATCGCGGCTGCGATCGATTCTCGCTCGATCGCCGTCGGCATCGCCTCGTCCGAGTCGCGCCACCGCGGGGCCAGCCTCATGGCGTGCTGGGGGACGGCGTGGCAGCCCGGTGCCACGCGGCGAAGCCAGAGCGGCACGAAGAATGGCATCCAGCGCGGAAAGTTCCGCGGCGTCGGCGCCAGCGGATTCCCTGCGGGGGCCGTCGCCCATCCGACGTACGCATGCTGCAGCAGCCGCATCTCGCGACCCGAGGGGTCCGCGTGCTCGCGATAGGTGTTGGTCCCGTGGATCCGGTAGCGGTAGAGCGCCTCGGGCACGAACGCCGGCTCGGTCACGCGAAGCGCGTCGAGCATGAACTGCCAGTCGTGGCAGATCGGCATCGCCTCGTCGAAGCCGCCGACCGCGTCGTGCAGATCGCGGGAGAAGAGGAAGTTGCCGGTGCTGGTCGCGATGTTCGAGAGCAGAAGGCTGAAGCCGACGGTGGGGAAGCAGCGTCCGAAGTCGAAGGCCTGCGCCATCCAGCGCGGGTAGGTCTCGAGATCCGGCTGGTCCGCGTCGCCGAAGAACTCGACGCCGCTGAACACGATGCTCGGTCGCGACGGATCGAGTTCCGGAAGCAGCCGCTCGAGCCGATCGGGCATCCAGAGGTCGTCGGAGTTGAGGATGCCGACGACTTCCTCGTCGAGCCGACCGATCGTCTCGTTCAGGGTTCGGGCTGTGCCGCGATTGGACTGCTCGCGGAACTCGACGGGGATCGACCCGGCGCGCGCGAACGCCCGTTCCACCGCGGCGACGGAACGGTCGCGCGATCCATCGTCGACCACCACGATCCGGTCGGGGGTCCGCGTCTGTCCGATCACGCTCGCGATCGCCGCCTCGACGTACTGTTCGTGGTTGTAGACCGGGATCACGACCGCGACGCGACGCCGGCGGGGCGTTGCAGCGTGCGGGGGATCGGTGGGCGATGGAGTCATCTTGTTGAGGCCGGTCGCATGGCCGAACCGGGCGGACTGCCTGCTTCAGTGTGGGGGGAGGTACCGGTTCATCCAAGGAAGTCCTTGCAACGTGCCGGATCACGTCGTGTTTTCGGACCCGGGGACGAGCCGAGGAAGCTGTCCTCTCGGGTCCCGACGTCGTGTCGATCGCGATCGATCGACCTATCTCGACGACGCGGTGCGGGCCTTGGGAGAACCCAGCGTTCGCATCACCGTGGGCAATCGCTGCAGATCCGCCAAACTCGGGCGAGGTCCCCACCGATCGCGGTGTCGCTTGCCGGCGGAGGCCACGAGCCTCGCCCATCCACGAAGACTCGGCAGGCCGAATGGAAGCAGCCGATTCGACGCCATCGCCGTCGCCCAGTCCACGCGATCGCGAAGTGGGGGAAGTCCTCGCCGCCAGCGCTCCATCGGCACGCCGAGCGAGTCCTCGATCAACGCGAGCATCCAGGCGGCGCGCTCGAGTCGGCGTTGATCGCCGACGAGCGCCGTGACGGTGGCGATGTCCTCGTCGGCGGCGTGGCGCAGCCGAAGCGCGAGATCCGCGATCCAGCAGAGCCTCGCGCCCTCGGTCTCGACGTGATTGCTGCAGTGATGATGGAGGAGGGTTGCGAGTTCACGAGTCGGCTCGAACACCCGCCAGTGCGATCCGGGGGCGAGGCGGGAGGCATGGGAGACGACGTCTGCTTCCGCGTCGAGGTGCTCGAAGAGCCGGAAGCGATGATGCAGGTCGATCTCGAGCCCCATCGGGTGTCGCAGATGGATCGCGTCGCTCGCGGGTTCCTCGATCGGTTCGAATCCGAGGGGCCGGAGCGAAGCGCGGCAGCGATCGACGTCGGCACCGGGCATCACGAGATCGAGGTCCTGGAGCCTCCGCGCGCCGACGTCGGGCCAGAGCCAGTCGAGGTAGTGGATTCCCTTGAAGAGGATCGGCCGTTCGCCGGCCGATTCCAGCGCCTCCTGAACCCTTCCCGCCAGGACGACGATCGCGCGGTTGCGGAGCCGGTTCGCCCGCCACGCGTTCGTCGCCGGCACGCGCAGGCGGTCGGGCACGAGATGCGGATCGGGGCCCTGATCGATCACGTAGCCGAGCGCGGGCAGCATTCGATTCGCATCCGCGCAGAACCGAAGCCGATCGATCGAGACGGCATCGAGCGACGCGAATCCGCGGCGAAGCGAGGCCGGATCGGCGCGTCCGCCGCCGACGAGTTCGGCGACGAAGAGGCGGAGCAGTTCATCGAGGTGGGGTTGCTTCATCGATGCGGATCAGACGAGACGCACACGCCCTGATCGGCTCGGCGAACGCGAGGCGCTTGGGCTTTCGGCGCAAGAGACGGAAGGCGACAGGAGGTCAGTCACCCAGCCGGAGCGATCGCCGCCAACGCCCGAGAGTCCGATGACCCCGCGCGATCAGCGAATCCGGCGAATGACGACGGGTCCAGGCGCGGAGCCTTGCCCGCGGTCCGCCCCGCACCGACGCGGCCGCGTCGATCGCGAGATCGAGGCGAGCGAGCCGGTCCTCGCCGAACTCCGCAGGCACGATCGATCGAAGGGCTCGAAGCGCGAGTTCGGCGGCCCGCCCGGCCTGCGCGGCGTCGAGCGAGGACCGCAGCTCCTCGCCGAGCTGCGACGGCACGGGATGCGCGTCGAGGATCGCCACCGCCTCGAGCATCCAGCGCAGACGGTCCGGCGGATTCCAGCACCAGTTGCGAGCCGCGAGCCTCGCGAGCATGCTTCCGAGCGTGGGCAACGCGAGTCCGTCGCCTTCGCGTGACGCGTCCTCGTCGACGACCGCGAACCGGTCCTGCGAGGCGTCGAGGACGACGCAGGAGAGTCGATGGCCCTCGATCGCCTGTCGCGCGGCCGCAAGAGCGATGCTCGAAAGCAACTCCGATCGCAGGCCCCGATCGACCTGTGGCACAAGGATCTCGATGGCGCGGATCGGAAGCCGACGGCCCGCGAATGCGAGGCCCCGTCGAGAGGCGGCAAGATCGCCGAGCGCGATCGCCTCGAGGCCTCGTTCCCGGCAGGCAGCGGCAAGGCCTCGGGCGGCCCCGGCCGCGAGTTCGGAGACGTACCACGCTCGCCGCTGCCACCCGAGGCTGCGAGCCGACTCGGCGGCGCCGGCCGCTTCCGCGCCAAGCCTTCCCGCCGCGTACGACGCGAGTTCGTGGCTTGCCGCATCCTCCTCGTCGAAGTCGCAGCGCGATCGCCAGTCGCGCCAGGCCTCTGCGGCGCGAGCCTCGTTGGGATCGAGGCACGCGTCGAGCAGGCGACGCTGCAGCGGAGTCGCGTTCGGTCCATGCCAGGATCGCATCACGGAGTCGCCTCGGCCGGGTTGGCGAGGTCGCGTCGCTCCCATCCGAGAAGACGAACCGCGGCGGGCACGAAGAGCACCGCTGCCGCGAGACAGGCCAGGCTGCCCAGAAGCATCACCATCCCGAGGCTCTGCAGCCCTCGATGGCTTGCGAAGACGAGCGAGCCGAAGCCGATCGCGGTGGTCGTCGCGGTGAGGGCGACCGCCTTCGCGGTCGCGCCGTAGCGGATCCGCCGACCGCGCGACTCGCGGGCTCGATGGGTCATGTGCACGGCGGAATCGATGCCGAGCCCCATGAGGATCGGGATCCCGAAGAAGTTCGCGAGGTTGAGCGGCACGCCGAGGGCCGTCATCGCGCCGACGGTCCACGCGAGGCCGAGCAGCAGCGCGGCGATGCAGACCACAACGCTCGACAGATCGCGGAAGTCGATCCAGACCAGCACCGTGACCGCCACGAGCGCCAGGATCGCCATCTGCACGAAGGCCTGCGACATGTCGTGGATCGACTCGAACTGCGTCATGGGGACGCCGGTCGCCATGGGGTCGACCGATCGCATGGCGGCGACGAATCTTCCGAGCGGCTCGATCTCCCACGCGTCTTCGGCCGGCAGCATCCGCACGAGAAATCGTCCGCTCGGCGCGACCAGGGAATCGCGAATCGCTGCGGGCAGGGCTTCGCGAAGTTCGGCCCGATCGCCTTCGGCCATGGCGGCGATCGCCGCGGCGGCGCCGCCGAACGCCGTGCGAACCCGAGACGCCGCCACCTCGCGGGAGGACGCGCTCCGCAGCTCGGCGACGAGCGGTGCAAGGCGATCCGCGAGGGCGGCGAGCTTCACGCCTTCCTCGGGCGCCGAGCCTCGGGCGGCCTGCGCCAGTGCTGCGAGCCGATCCCGCGCGGCAGCAAGCTCGGTGGCGATGGCGTCGTCGGTCGCCACGGCGGCCGCATCGGCCTCCTCCGCCGAGACCGCATCGACGGCGGCTCGAAAGGCCGCGCGGGCGGCGTCGCGTCGCGCGTCGGGTCGCTCGATGACGTCGAGCACGCTGACCGTGCGCGCGATCTCGGCATGCCGCCTCGCCGACTCGATCCTCGCCTCGATCACCTCGAAGGACTCGGCGATGCTCGCGCCGAACCAGCTCGCCGAGACGGAGTCCTCGAAGACCCGGTGCTCCCAGTCGACGCTCTCGAGGCCGTCGGCCTGAAGATCGAGGAGATTGCTCTCGAATCGAAGCGATCTCGCTGCGGCGGCGACCGCCACCGCGGCGATGGCGACGGCGACCCCGGCCAGCAGGGCGTCGAACCAGCGGCCGGTTGGACGACGACGAGCGAGAGGCTCCACCGGTGCCGTCGGATCGATTCGGCGGGGCAGGCGCGTGGCGGCTCGGCCTCGCCTTTCGGTCAGCCAGAGGAGGGCCGGCAGATCGATCGTCATGGCGATGACGCAGAGCAGCAGTCCGGCTCCGGCGATCAGGCCGAGTTCGCGAAGCCCCTGGAAGTTCGTGGTGAGCGCGAGAAGGAAGACGGCGGCGCTCGTGAGCGATCCGGTGATGTTGCCGGGGACCGCGGTGCGCATCGTCTCGCGGATCGCACCCGAGGCGAGGCGGCGGCGTCTCGCCTCCATGAACCTCGCGACGACGTGCACGCCGTAGTCGAGACCGACGCCGACGAGCACCAGCATGAAGACGATGCTCAACAGGTTGAGATGGCCCACCGCAAGGGTCGCCACGCCGTAGGACCACCCAAAGGCGATCGCGAAGGCGGCGACTGCGAGCAGAGGGCGGCGCACGCCTCGAAAGACGGCCATGAACAGGCCGGCGATGATGGCCGCGGCGACGCTTGCCGATCGCACCATGTCGCGATCGGTGGTCTCGAGTTCGTCGGCCTGCAGCACCGGCTTGCCCGTGAGTCCGATCTCGAGCTGCGGGAACTCGGCGCGGACCTCGTCGATCGCGGCACGGATCGCCGCAAGCGGCTCGCGGATCGCGTCGAGCCGATTGAAGTCCTTCTGCGGCAGGATCGTGACGAACGAGAGCCGTCCGGTCTCGGAGCGGAGGTACTCGGCGGGTGCTGGCGTGGCAAGCGTTCTTCGATCGCCCGCGGAAGCGGCTGGCGACGCCGCGGCGGCCTGCTCGAGCACGAGGATCGCGCCGGCGGCAAGTTCGCGGCGCGCCGCATCGTCGAGCAGCAACCCTTGGCCGAGGAGGCGCGAGAGGTCCTGCCCCGCCTGGCGGATCGCGACGCCCGCATCGCCGGACGCGAGGGCCGGGAGCGCCCGTCGCGCCGAGGCGAGCCCTTCGAGATCCTCGATCGCCATGGCGCGGGTGGCGATCCGGAGCTGCTCGTTCGGTTCGATGCGTCCGTGCACCGCAGGAAGCGCTTCGTTCGCCGAGAGCGTCTCGAGCAGGCGATCGACGGCCTGGTCCGCGATCGCCGCCTTCGATCCGTCGGGATCCTCCCCGCCGTCGGGTCTGCCGTCGACGACGACCGTGATGTACTCGAGGTCTCCGAACTCCTCGAGGAAGCTTCGGTAGAGCTTCATGAACGGACGATCGGCGGCGATCAGGCTGTTGGTGTCGGCATCGAGCGAGAGCGATCGCCACGCGATCACTGCACCGGCGATCGCCAGCGTGATCGAGATGGCGAGGATCGCCCCCGGTCGACGCAGGACGAGGTTGGCCGTCGCGGTGGTCCAGCGGTCTCGAAACGGTCGCCGACGTCCACGACGAGGCGCTTCGGTCGGCGGAGTCGGGATCGAGGCGGTCATCGAGACCGCGACGGTACCGCAGTGGAACGCACGGCGTCGAGCGTGGCTGGCCCCGCTCGCCACCGTGGCCTCGAGTCCGGGAAAACTGGCTCACGCGGCATCGCCGATGGGGAACCTGGAACCGGAGTCACGCTGCCGTGAACGATTGTGTTACTCGTGGACCGTGGCGGTTTGCGGCCGCGGGGTTGAATGCCATGTTTCTCGCTGGCGAGCGTCGCTTGGGCGGCGTCTGGCCGCGAGGGACTTCGCCTCCGCGTGGGGGTGCCCTCATTGGCAGGCAAGGGTCGGTCCCCGATGCGACCCGATCAACGCAAGAGGAGAAGAGAGATGAATTCCCGCGTTCTGTGTGCATGCGGTTCGGTGCTCGCCTTCGGCGGGTTGACCTTCGCCGACACCTTCCCGACGCCGTCGCCCTTCTCGGGCTCGTCGTCCCTCGCTGGCG
>JBMSXH010000031.1:0-11861 GCA_049425445.1 Phycisphaerales bacterium
TCTCGCCGTTGTGGCGAAAGAGCACCGGCACCGGGATCTTCTGCGAGGCTTCCTTACCGTACTCGACCCGGAAGCCCGCCGCCTGCAGATCCGTGCGCACCAGCGCCAGCACGCCATCGCTGTCGAGGGTGTGTCGATCGGATCGAAACGAGTCATGGTGCCGCGCGAAGATCTCGACGATCGGCCGCAAGCCGTCCTCGATCGGAATCGATCGCGGAAACAACTGATACGTAAGCGTGGTGTGTTTGGCCGCCGAGGCGCCGATGCGTCTACGAGTGCTCATGATTGGCTGCTGGTCAAGGGGACTGGGTGTCGTTCACTCGACATCACTCGACGAGTTCGACGCCACGCCGAACGCCTCGCCGAGCCGAATGTGGAACTCCTCCATGAGATCGTCGCCATGGCTCGACCAGTCGCCGAGTGGAATGCAGTCCATCGCCCGGGCGATGACTTCGGGATCGTCGAGTTCGAGGTCACGTGGCGGCCCCTCGTCTTCGTCGGATGACTCGATCCACGGCCGCAGCCAGACGCGAACATCCTCGGGCGTCCAGACCTCGGCGAAGACGGGAGCCTCGTCGGGCAGCGTGGCGATCAGGTCGCGGAGTTCCTTGGCGGTGCGTCTCATGATGGGAACGCCTCCTCTGTGGGATGCCCGGATCGGTTGTTCTGGAGTCCCGGAACCGCGATGGTGAATCGAGCCGCAAACTCTACCGGCCCACGATGACGACCCCGTGGCACAGGACTCTGAAGAAATCGGCGGTCTCGCGATCAGTCCCTTCCGACTCCCGACGTCCCCTCCGCCTCGCTGCGCTCGGCACCTCCCCTGACTCGCTCCGCTCCTCAGGGGAGGAGTTCCGTCCAACGCGCGAGCCGCGCCTCCCGAGTCCGCACGTCCCCTCCGCCTCGCTTCGCTCGGCACCTCCCCTGACTCGCTCCGCTCCTCAGGGGAGGAGTTCCGTCCAACGCGCAAGTGACACCCCTCGCGCCGTACCATCTCCCCCTTCCCATGGCCGACGTCCTCTCGATCGATCTGCACACCCACATCCTGCCGCCGGAGTGGCCGGACCTGAAGTCGGCGTCCGGCTACGGCGGATGGGTCGACCTCGAGAAGACCGGTCCCGGCTGCGGCCGGCTCGTGATCGACGGCCGGCACTTCCGCGACATCTGCGCCCGCTCGTGGGACCCCGCCACGCGTCTTGCCGAATGCGACGCGCACCTCGTCCAGACCCAGGTCCTCTCGACCGTGCCGGTCATGTTCAACTACTGGGCGCAGCCCAAGGACTGCCTGTCGCTCGCGCGGTACCTGAACGACCACATCGCGAGCGTCGTCGCGGCGCATCCGGGCCGCTTCGAGGGCCTCGGCACCCTGCCGATGCAGGACCCCGAACTCGCCATCGGCGAACTCGAGCGCTGCATGCGCGATCTCGGCCTGCGTGGCGTCGAGATCGGGAGCCACGTCAACGCGTGGAACCTCGATGCCGAGGAGCTCATGCCCTTCTATGAAGCGGCGGAGTCGCTCGGCGCCGCGATCTTCGTCCACCCGTGGGAGATGATGGGCCGCGACGAGATGCCCAAGCACTGGCTCCCGTGGCTCGTCGGCATGCCCGCCGAGACCGCCCGCGCCGCGTGCAGCCTCGTCTTCGGCGGCGTGCTCGAGCGCTTCCCGCGGCTTCGCGTCGCGCTCGCCCACGGCGGCGGCTCCTTCCCCTTCACGATCGGGCGCATCGATCATGGACATCAGGTGCGTCCGGATCTCTGCGCGACGGTGATCGAGGAGAAGCCGAGCCGATACCTCGATCGCCTCTACGTCGACAGCCTCGTCCACGACCCGAAGGCGCTTCGCTACCTCGTCGATCTGCTCGGCGCGGAGCGCATCGCGCTCGGCAGCGACTATCCCTTCCCGCTCGGCGAACACGTGCCGGGCTCGCTCGTGCGCTCGATGGGCGACCTCACCGACGCCCAGAAGGCCCGCATCCTCGCCGGCACCGCGCGGGAGTTCCTCGGAATCGACGCGCCCGCGACGATCGCCGCCAAGTCCTGCGGCACGAAGGGCTGCTGCGGATGAGCGAAGGCGGGCCCATCGATTCGCTCGAGGCGGCGCACGTCGGCGCCTTCGAGGACTCCGAGACCTTCGCGCGGCACCTCGACGCGATCGATCCGCTGCGCGAGTTCGCCGACGAGTTCCTGCGCCCGCCCGGCCCCTTCGACGGCCACGCGCTCTACTTCTGCGGACACTCGCTCGGCCTGCAGCCGCGGCTCACCCGCGCGATCCTCGACGAGGAGCTCGCCGAGTGGGCGACCCTCGCGGTCGAAGGCCATCGCAAGGCGCGGCGGCCCTGGTACGACTACCACCTCCGCGCCCGCGACGCGCTCGCCCGCGTCGTCGGGGCGAAGCCGGACGAGGTCGTGGCGATGAACGGCCTCACCACGAACCTGCATCTGCTGATGCTCTCGTTCCATCGCCCGGAGGGACGGCGGCGGAAGCTCCTCATGGAGAAGCCGGCGTTTCCCTCCGACACCTACGCGGTCAAGACGCACCTTCGCGCGCGGGGCTTCGACCCGGCCGTGGATCTCGTCGAGGTCTCGCCGCGGGAAGGCGAGGAGTGCCTGCGAAGCGAGGACGTCGCCGCGGCGATCGCCCGCGAGGGCGACTCGCTCTGCTCGGTGATGCTCGCCGGCGTCGACTTCCTCACCGGCAACCGGCTCGACCTCGCCTTGATCGTCGACGCCGCGCACCAGGTCGGCGCGATCGCAGGCTTCGATCTCGCCCACGCCGCAGGCAACGTGCCGCTGTCGCTCCACGAGTGGGGCGCCGACTGGGCGGCGTGGTGCCACTACAAGTACATGAACTCGGGACCCGGCGCGATCGGCGGCGCGTTCGTGCACGAGCGCCACGCGACGAGCAACCTGCCGCGATTCGGGGGCTGGTGGGGCAACGAACCCGCGACCCGCTTCAAGATGCAGCTGATCCCGGAGTTCGAGCCGGTCGCGGGTGCCGACGGCTGGCAGCTCTCGAATCCGCCGATCATGGCGCTCGCGCCGCTGCTTGCCTCGCTCGAACTCTTCGATCGCGCCGGCATGGACCGCCTTCGCCTCAAGAGCCGCGTGCTCACCGGCTGGCTGCACTGGCTGCTCCGCGAACGGTTCGCCGACGAGATCGACGTGATCACGCCCGCCGACGTCGAGTCGCGCGGGGCCCAGCTCTCGCTCCGATTTCGGCGCCGCAACGCCCGTGCCGTGCATGCGGCGCTCCGCGAGCAGGGTGCGGTCACCGACTTCCGCGAACCCGACGTCATCCGCATCGCGCCCGCGCCCTTCTACAACGGCTTCCTCGAGGTCTTCAGGCTCGCCGAGATCATGGGTCCGGCGCTGCGCGACGCCGAGCACCTCGTGCCGACCGGCGCGCATCACTGACCTCGATCTCCCTCGACCATGACGCAGGCACCTTCAGGCGAACGGCACGGCGGATCGGGCGACGGACGCCGCGCGCTCGTGGTCGGCGCCGGGCTCGCGGGCTGCCTGCTCGCGACCTATCTCGCCCGCGACGGCTGGAAGGTGCTTCTCTGCGAGCGGCGCGGCGATCCGCGCAAGGCGGGCGCCGGCGGCGGACGTTCGATCAACCTCGCGATCTCCGCCCGCGGGCTCAAGGCCCTTCGCCGCGCCGGGCTCGAGCAGACCGTGCTCGCCGAAGGCGTGCGCATGCCCGGCCGCATGATCCACCCGGTCTCGGGCGAGGCGTTCTTCACCCCCTACAGCGCCGATCCGACTCGCGCCATCAATTCCGTCAGCCGCGGCGGGCTCAACAGGCTGCTGCTCGAGGCTGCCGAAGCGGAGCCCAACTGCGAAGTGCGCTTCGATCGACGCGCGGCCGAGGTCGACTTCGAGCACGGTGCGGTCGAATTCGAGACGCCCGAGGGCCGCGAGCGGCACGAGGCCGAACTCGTCGTCGCCGCCGACGGCGCGTATTCGGCGATCCGCGGGGTCATGCAGAAGATCGAGCGGTTCGACTACACGCAGCAGTTCCTCGGCCACGGCTACAAGGAACTCGTGATTCCCGCCGTCGCGCCGGGCGCCGGACCGCACGCGCCCTTCGCGATGGATCCGGCGGCGCTCCACATCTGGCCGCGCGGCGGCTCGATGATGATCGCCCTTCCCAACCGCGACGGATCCTTCACCTGCACGCTCTTCTGGCCGTGGGAGGGGCCGGGGTCGTTCGCGGAGATCGCCACTCCGTCCGCGGCGCTCGCGCACTTCAAGACGTTCTATCCCGACGCGGTGCCGCTCATGCCGACCCTCGAGGCGGACTTCGCGCGGAACCCGGTCGGCTCGATGGTGACGGTCCGGTGCTTCCCGTGGACCCGCGGCGGCAAGGTCGCGCTCCTCGGCGACGCGGCGCACGCGATCGTGCCCTTCTACGGGCAGGGTGCGAACGCGAGCTTCGAGGACTGCGAAGCGCTCGTCGACGCACTGCGGGCCCATCGCGACGTCGCCACGGCGCTCGCCGCCTACGAGCAGGCCCGCAAGCGGAACGCCGACGCGATCGCGGATCTCGCGCTTCGCAACTTCATCGAGATGCGCGACCTCGCAGGCCGGCGCAGCTTCCGGATCCGCAAGAAGGTCGAGCATCTGCTCACGAAGCTCTTCCCGAGTTCCTTCGAACCGCTCTACGACCGCGTCTCCTTCGGGACGCGCCCCTACGTCGAGGCGCTGGCGACGGCGCACCGGCACGACCGAGGCTTTCGAGTCGCCGCATGGGTTGCCGCGGCCCTCGCTCTGGCCGTCGCGATCGCGGGCGCCGCGTGGGCCGTCGGCATCGTCCGGCACGATCGCGAGGCCTCGGCCGCCGAGGCGGCAAGGCAGGCCTCGCCTTCGGCAGCGCTCGCGGCCCGCGAGGCGACGCGATGAACGATCCCAGTCCGGCGTCGAACGAACCGCTCCTCGACATCTCGATGCCGCTGTCCGAGGCGATCGCGGTCTTCCCCGGCGACACCCCGCTCTCCCGCGAGGTGCTGCTCGACACGGCGAAGGGCGATCACATCACGCTGTCGACGCTTCGTTCGACCGTGCACGTCGGCACGCATCTCGATGCGCCGACCCACTACGGAGGCGAGACCGAGACGATCGATCGCGTGCCGCTCTCGCGCACCGTCGGCGAGTGCGTGGTGCTGCGATGTGCCGGGCCGTTCACCGATCGGCGCGTGCGACTCGCGAACCTCGCCGACAGTCTCGAGGCCCTTGGTCTTGCCGGCGACGTGCCGCTGCCCGCGCGGGTGCTGATCGCGACGGACACCTTTCCCGATCCCGACACTTGGACCAACGACTTCGCGGGGCTCGATCCGGCACTCGTCGATCACCTCGCCGATCGCGGCGCGGGGCTCGTCGGCGTCGACACGCCGAGCGTCGATTGCGCCGACTCGAAGGACCTTCCCGCGCACGCGCGATGCCTCGCCCGCGACGTTCTCATCCTCGAAGGGCTGCGGCTCGCGCAGGTCGAGTCGGGTCGCTACGAACTCCTTTGCCTTCCGCTTCGGCTCGTCGGCTTCGATGCGAGCCCGGTGCGGGCGGCGTTGCGGCGGCTGCCTTCTCGATGAGCCATGCCGTCTTCGGTCGCCCCCGGGCCCGGCGAACGCGTCGGTCCCCTCTCGCCCTCCACTTCATGATCGCCTGCCTGATCGGAGAATCGCGATGACCACCCGACGTCGCCACGTTGCCGGCCTCCTGCTCGCCATCACCTGCTGCTCGGTCCCGCTGGTCGCCTCGACCGCGTGCGAGAGCACGCCCAAGTCGAGCGCGGAGATGAAGACCCTCTCGGGCTCGGTCACCTACCGCGAGCGGATGGCCCTCGTGCCCGGATGCACGCTGCGCCTCCGGCTCGTGCCGATGACGCCCGGCTACGACGGGGCGCCACTCGCCGAACGCACGATGGCGATCGAGGGTCAGGTGCCGATCGCCTTCTCGATCGACTACGACGCGGCGCGGATCGAGGCCGGCAGCGCGTGGGCTCTCGACGCCGCGATCCTGCGCGACGGCGAGGTGCTCTTCGCGACGCCCGAGCCGGTGCTCATGCAGGATGCGGAGGGACAGGTCACGATCCTCCGTCGCGCGAGCTGAGCGGAACGAACCTTGCGAAGACCCGGGGCGCTCGCGGCAGCACGGTCACGTCGCGTCTCGCCGCCTCTCGGAGCGTTCGGTCCGCGCGCGATGAACCGTCGCGCGAGCGATCTCGCCAACTCCGAGAGGCGGCCAGCCGGAGCGGTTCAGAGGGTGTGGATTCCCTCGGAAATCGACCTCGACCGGAGCCGATTTCGCCGCCTTCACCCCGCTGTTCGTCACCGATTTCTGGAACTCTGCAGAACCGGAGGTATGTTCGATCCGTTGGTGACTGTCCGCGCCAACCCCTCCGATTGAGCAACCCGTGCGAGCCGCTGCCCCATGACCGAGACCGCGTCGGCCTTTCGTCGTGTCCCCGCCTCGATCCTTCTATATGGATTGATCGCGGGCGGAACGGCGTTCGCGAACGGCCTCGGCGGTCCCGGCGGGCCGGACGACTGCAACGGGAACGGCATCGAGGATTCCAAGGACATCGCGGCGGGCACCAGTCTCGACTGCAATGGGGATGGCCTTCCGGACGAATGCCAGCCCTGCCTCGACCCGGACGGCAACGGCGTTCTCGACCCCTGCGAGGCCGCGGTGTCGGAGGGGCTCGTCGGGCAATACTGGCTGTCGCAGAACGGGTCCGGGAACTTCTCGGAGCGGCTCTTCTTCCGATTCGATCCGCAGATCGACTTCAACTTCGACGGCGACCCGGATCTTCCCGCGGACAACTTCTCGGTTCGATGGAGCGGCCTGCTGATCCCGGCGGCGACCGGCACCTGCACCTTCTGGACCACCTCCGACGACGGCGTGCGGCTCTGGGTGGACGACACCCTGATCATCGATCGATGGCAGCCGCAGAGTCCGACGACCTGGTCGGGGTCGATCGCCCTCGTCGAGGGCGTGCCGGTGCGCTTCCGGATGGAGTACTTCGAGGCCGGCGGCGGCGCGTTGTCGCGAATCGAATGGCGTCCGCCGGGCGGTGAGCGGACCGTCATCCCCTCGTCGTCGTTTCGTCCGCTCGACGATCTCGACGGCGACGGCTGGTCCGACGCGGCGCTCGACTGCGATCTCGACGGAGTCGTCGACCCGCAGCGCATCCTCGATGGGGGCGCCGACTGCGACGGCAACTGCATCCCGGACGAGTGCGACGTCTCGCCGGCGATGCCTGCGGCCTACTGGCGGTTCGAGAACGGCGCCGTCGACAGCGGTCCGTACGCGCTCGACGGCGTCGTCGTCGGAACCACCGCGCAGATGGATGTCGCGGTGCCGATCGTGCCGCAGACCGAGCAGCCCAACAACCTCGCGCGGAACTTCGGCGGCACCTCCCGCGTCGTCGTGAACGATCCGCAGGGCCGCCTGTCCTTCCCGAACGAGGGCTTCACCATCGAAGCCTGGGTCCGCCTCGATCTGCCGTTCGGACCGATCCCGCCGGTGCCGCCTCGGCAGATGCTTCTTCAGCGGAAGCCGCTCGACGCCGGCGACGCCCTGCTCGAGTACGCGGTCTACGCCCGCGGCGGCGACGTCGCCGACGCGACCACCTGGACCTACGGGCGAACCGAGGGGATCACCGGTCGCGAGCTGGTGCTTCGATTCGGAAACGGCAGCGGATCGACCTGGGCCGCGATCTCGAACTTCGAACTGGTCCACGGCATCTGGCACTTCGTCTCCGTCGCCTTCGATCCGGCCTCCTCGAGGGTCCGCTTCGGCCTCGACGGCTTCTTCGAGGAGGTCGAGGTCGAGCCGCGGAACCGCGCCATCTCCGGCGGCCCGATCGTGATCGGTGCCCACACCAGCGCGAGCGGCGCCTTCAACCAGCACCTCGACGGCGATCTCGACGAGCTTCGGATCGTGCGCGGCGTGCTGCCTCCGCAGCGGCTGCTCGATGATCCCCGCGGCCTCGACTGCAACTCGAACGGAATCCCGGACGCCTGCGACATCGCCGAGGGCCTCTCCTCGGACTGCGACTTCGACGGCTCGCCCGACCAGTGCGACCCCGACTGCGACGCCGACGGGATCAGCGACGTGTGCGAGGTGCTCTTCGGCACCGAGACCGACTGCAACGGCAACGGCGTGGCCGACTCCTGCGAGATCGCCGCCGACCCGTCGATCGACTGCGACGGCAACGGCCTGCCCGACGAGTGCGAACTCGCGACGGAGGACTGCAACGGCAACGGCGTGGTCGACGCGTGCGACCTCGCCGCGGGCGTGGGCACCGACTGCAACGGCGACCTCGTGCTCGACGAGTGCCAGCTCGGCGAACCGTTCGAGTACCGGCTCGACGACGGCGGCGCGGAGTTCGGCATCCGCTCGGCGGGCACCCACATGGCGTGGCTCAGCCAGTACCGCGTCGCGGACGGCGCCCGCGTGATCGAGGCGATCGAGATGGTGTTCGTGTTCCTTCCCGAGAACAAGCCCGCCACGATCGGGGTGTGGAGCGATCCCAACGGCGACGGCGTGCCCGACGACGCGCAGCTGCTGGTCTCCCGGACCGTCAACACCACGCCCCGCGGCGTGCTCCGGGTCTTCGACATCGACGACGTCGACGTCGGGCCCGACGGCACCTCCTTCTTCGTCGGGGCCTGGTGCTCGGTCACCAGCGAGGACTTCCCCGGCGCGCTCGACACGAGCGGCAACACGGTGATCGACCGGTGCTGGGTGATCGGGCGCGACTCGCCGATCGACCCGAACGACCTCGCAGCCAACGCGGCGCAGTTCGAGACGATCGAGTCGGCGCTCTTCCCGGGCAAGTGGCAGATCCGAGCCCGCTCGACCTCGGCCTCCGGCGACTGCAACGGCAATCTCCTGCCGGACGCCTGCGACCTCGACTCCGGCACGAGCGTCGACCTCGACGGAAACGGGCGCCCCGACGAGTGCGACGACTGCAACATGAACGGCGTGCTCGACTCGCTCGACATCGCCTCGGGCGCCAGCATCGACTGCGACGGCAACGGCGAGCCCGACGAGTGCCAGCTCGCCTACGGCGACTGCGACGACAACGGCGTGCCCGACCTCTGCGAACTGGCCGAGCGCGACTGCAACGGCAACGGCGTGGTCGACACCTGCGATCTCGCGGCGGGCCTGAGCGAGGACGTCGACGGAACCGGCATTCCCGACGAGTGCGAGGACTGCAACGGCAACGGCGAGCTCGACTCCTACGACATCGCGATCGGCACCAGCCCCGACTGCAACTTCGACCTCGTGCCGGACGAGTGCCAGCTCGGCACGCCGATCCTCGACGTGGAGTACCTCCACGACGACGGCACCCGCGAGGGCAACTACGGCGCCACCGGCATCGTCGACTACGTCTGGCTCAACCAGTTCGTGGTGGAGCCCGGCGGCGAGACGATCGCGGAGATCCGCGTGGTGCTCGGCAACGCCTTCAGCGGCACGCCCTACCAGGTCGCGCTGTGGGACGACCCCAACGGCGACGGGGCGCCCGACGACGCCTCGGTGATCGCGACCGCGCCGGCGATCGCGGCCAACGGCAACTCGAACGTCTTCAACGCGACGCCGATCGTGCCGACCTACGTCGGGCCCGCCGGCACCTCCTTCTTCGCCGGCGTCTTCTACCGCGACGAGTTCGGCAACCAGTTCCCCGTCGGCGTCGACACCGACGTGCCCACCTCCGAGCAGTCGTGGGTGGCCATCTCGCCGACGGTCGATCCCAACAACCTCTCCGACGCGGCGATCTACGGAGCGCTCGCGGTCGCCAACGCGCTGATCCGCGCCTACGGCAGCGACGGCACGCTTCCCTTCGACTGCAACGGCAACGGCGTGCCCGACGAGTGCGACATCGCCGACGGCCTCGAAGGCGACGTCAACGGCAACGGGGTCCCGGACTCGTGCGAGGAGTGCGTGGCCGACCTCGATGGCGACGGCTTCATCGGCGCAGGCGATCTCGCGATCGTGCTCGCGTCGTGGTCGATCGATGGAAGTTGCGGCGGCTGCGAAGGCGATCTCGACGGCGACGGCATCGTCGACGCCGGGGACCTCGCCTCCGTCCTCGCCGCGTGGGGTCCGTGCGGGCCGTGACGAACACCAGACGAGCGGCAGGTCCGATCGGGCCTGTGCGCAAGGAACACCGATGAGCGACTCGAACACCCCGCCGATCCGACCGATCCGAACACTGCTGCCGATCGCGGCGACGCTCGCGTGGTCCTTCGCCTCGATCGCGAGCGCGGGCGGCCCCGGCGACTGCAACGGCAACGGCGTGCCCGACAAGCAGGACATCGCCAGCGGCGCGAGCCTCGACTGCGACGGCGACGGCGTGCCCGACGAGTGCATGCCCTGCCTCGACCCGGACGGCAACGGCCTGCTCGACCCCTGCGAGCGATCGCTCGGCGCCGGCGTGGTCGCGCAGTACTTCCGCTCCGACGGCGGCTACGGGAACTTCTCGCAGCGGCTCGCGGTGCGGATCGAGAACCGCATCGCCACCTCCTTCCCGGACCTGCCGCCGGGCGTTCCGAGCGACAACTTCTGCGTGCGCTGGACCGGACTGCTCGTTCCTCCCGCGACCGGACGGTATGCGCTTCGCACCAGCACCGACGATGGTGCCCGGCTCTGGATCGATGGCGTGCTCGTCATCGACGAGTGGCGGACCGGCAGCTACGTCGGCGGCAACGTCGATGTCGATCTCGTCGCCGGCGTGCCGGTGCGCCTCCGGATGGACTACTTCGATCGCGACGGCGGGCAGAACGCCGAACTGCTGTGGTCGCCGCCGGACCAGCCGTACCAGAACATCCCTTCGTCGGCCTTCCTGGCCTTCGCCGATGCCGACGGAGACGGCTGGTCCGACCTCGCGGGCGACTGCGACGGCGACGGCATCGCCGACCCGCAGGCGATCCTCGACGGCGCCGTCGACTGCGACGGCAACTGCGTGCCGGACACGTGCGATCTCGAGGGCGTCGCTCCGGCGGCGTACTGGCGCTTCGAACAGGGTGGCGCCACCGTCGTCGATTCGGGTCCCTTCGGGCTCGACGGCGCGGCGACGGGTTCCTCCAACTTCGCGAACGTCCCCGTCGCGGAGATTCCGCGCACCGGCGCCGCCAACACGCTCGCACGAAGCTTCTCGAACGGGCGCGTGGTGGTCGAGGATCCGGCGGGAGCACTCGCCTTCGGCGAAACCGGCTTCACCTTCGAGGCGTGGGTGCGCCCGGCGAGCGCCGGCGGCAGCGCCCGCGAGATGCTCGTCCAGCGGAAGCGCCTCGACGATCCCGACACGAGCCTCGAGTACGCGCTCTACGTGCGCGGCGGAAACCTGCCGACGAGCGTCGGCGAGAACTTCGGCAAGAGCGGTGGCTTCACTGGCCAAGAGATCGTGGTCCGCTTCGGCGACGGCGAGGGATTCGACTGGGCCGTCACCTCGAACCTCGAGGCGCCGGGCGGGGTCTGGAGCCACGTCTCCGTGGCGTTCGATCCCTCCCTCGGTCGCGTCCGATTCGGCGTCGACGGCGCCTTCGAGACCTTCGAGATCCCCCTTCGACGACGCACCATCCGCAACGGGCCGGTGATCATCGCCGCCCACACCAACACGAGCGGCGCGTTCAACCAGTACTTCAACGGGGCCATCGACGAACTTCGCATGAGCCGCGGCTTCCTTGCGGCGAGCCAGCTGCTTCGCGATCCCCGGGGCGTGGACTGCGACGGAAGCGGCGCGATCGACGCGTGCGAGATCGCCGCGGGCCTGCTCGCCGACTGCAACGGCGACGGCCTGCCGAACATCTGCGACGTCGACTGCGACGGCAACGGACAGAGCGACCTCTGCC
>JBMSXH010000032.1:0-11835 GCA_049425445.1 Phycisphaerales bacterium
CATGGGACCGCCCGCCGAGCGAAGCGAGCACCGCGCGTGTGACGTGGCCTGCGCCCGCCTCAGCGATTCAGCCACCAGAATCCGGCGTTCAGGCTCGTCGCGTAGCCGACCCAGAGGAGATAGGGCACCAGCATGATCGCGGCGACCGCATCGTGCCGCCTGAAGCGCACGATCGTCGCGGCGATCAGGACGAGCAGCGCCACGATCTCGACGAGCGCCACGCCCGGCATCTTCAGGCCGAAGAAGAGGCCCGTCCACGCGAAGTTGAAGGCCCACTGCACGAGGAAGAGGCCGAGTGCGACGCCATCGCGGCGAAACCCGCCTCGTCGCCAGATCCGCCACGCGCTCGCGCCGATCATCAGATAGAGCAGCGTCCAGACCGGGCCGAAGACCCACGGCGGCGGAGTCCAGCTCGGACGGGCGATCTCGAAGTACCAGGCGCTCACCGGCCAGAGTGCGCCCGATGCGCCGGCGGCCATCGAGAACAGCAGCCAGCCGATCAGCGCCAGTCCAGACACCCACCAGCGTCGCCGCGGCGCGAACGACTGCATCGGCGGAAGCATGTTCATCGCCTCACCGCCGTCAGCATTCGCTGCGCTCTCGCCTCGATCGCCGCCGCATCCTGCGCCGCGACCTCGCTTGGCACGAAGAGGCTGTTGACGAACCCGACCGCGAACGCGCCGGCCGAGAGATGCTCCCGGCAGTTCTCGAGCGTCACGCCACTCGTGGGCACGATCCTCAGGAAGGGCATCGGCCCCAGCGTCTGGGCGATCCAGGACGGCGGCTGCGCTGGAAACAGCTTGAGCAGCGTGGCGCCGGCTCGATGCGCCGCGAGCATCTCGGTGGGAGTCGCGCAGCCGGGAATCGACGCCACGCCGAGCCGCTGCGCCTCCTCGACCACGAGCGGATCGAAGACCGGCGAGACCAGGAACCTCGCACCGGCGTCGACCGCGGCTCGCGCCTCCTCCACGGTGAGCACCGTGCCGGCGCCGACGACGAGATCGCCTCGGTGCGAGAACTCCCGGATCAGCCCGATCGCGCCGGGGATCGTGAGGGTGAACTCGCAGACGCGGAAGCCTCCCGCGATCGCCGACTCCATCGCGGTCCGCGCGGTCGCCTCGCTCGGGCAGCGCAGGATCGCCGAGGCCTTGTCGGCGTGCAGCCGGGCAGCGAAGTCTTCGGGTCGCATCAGGCCATGATCTCGCGCACGACGTGTCCGTGCACGTCGGTCAGGCGGTGGTCGCGGCCGGCGTGGTGGTAGGTGAGCCGCTCGTGGTCGATCCCGAGCAGCGCAAGGATCGTCGCGTGCAGGTCGTGCACGTGCACCTTGTCCTCGGCCGCGAACCAGCCGTAGTCGTCGGTGGCCCCGAACGAGAAGCCCGGCTTCACGCCGCCGCCCGCCATGAACCACGTGAATCCGTGCGGGTTGTGGTCGCGGCCATCCTTGCCGCCCTCCGCCGCCGGCGTGCGGCCGAACTCGCCGCCCCACAGGACGAGGGTGTCCTCGAGCATCCCGCGGCTCTTGAGGTCTCGGATGAGGCCGGCGATCGGCTTGTCGACCTCGCGGGAGTTCTTCTCGTGCAGGTTCCGGAGATCGCCGTGCTGATCCCACTTGTAGGAGTGCGTGCACTGGACGAACCGCACGCCCGCCTCGGAGAAGCGTCGCGCGAGCAGGCACTGCCGCCCGAAGTCCTCGGTCTCCTTCTCGTCGATCCCGTAGAGCTTCAGCGTCGCGGGGCTCTCCGAGCCGGTGTCGACGACCCAAGGCGCCTCGGCCTGCATGCGGAAGGCGAGTTCGAACGCCTCGATGCGGCCCTCGAGCGTCGCATCGTCGCCGGTGCGAAGCAGGTGTTCGCGATTGAGCTGCCCGAGCAGATCGAGCTGCGCCCGCTGGACGTCGGCGGGAACGCCCGCGTGCATGTGGGCGAACTCCGCTTCGCTCGCGGGGATGCCGGTTCGGCCGAAGGGCGTGCCGTGGTGCGCTGCGGGCAGGAACGCGCTCGAGAAGTTGCTGACGCCGCCGTGACCGAGCGTGGGGCTGATGGTGACGAATCCTGGCAGGTCCCGGTTCTCGCTGCCGAGCCCGTAGGTGACCCACGATCCCATGCTCGGCCGGACCAGCGTCTCGCTCCCGGTATGGATCTTGAGGAGCGCCGCCCCGTGGGCGGGATTGGATCCGTGCAGGCTCTTCACGAAGCAGAGGTCGTCGACGATCTCGGCGACGTTCGGGAAGAGCTCGCTGACCCAGGCGCCGCACTCGCCGTGCTGGCGGAACTTCCAGGGACTCGCGAGCAGGTTGCCGGTCTGCGCGAACTGGACCCGCGGCTTCGCGCCGGGATACGGCTTGCCGTCGTCGCGCTGCAGAAGCGGCTTGTAGTCGAAGGTGTCGACCTGGGACGGTCCGCCGTGCATGAAGAGGAAGATCACCCGCTTGGCACGCGGCGCGAAGTGCGTGGCCCGCCGGGCGAGTGCGCCCGTGGCGGCGGGGTCGAGCAGGGGAGGACGCACGCCGTCGCCCGAGGCGTGCGAGGCGAAGAAGCGGTCGGCGAGAAGCCCCATGAAGGCCATCGCGCCGAATCCGGCGCCGCAGCTCTTGAGCATCTCGCGTCGGGAAGCGGCGGCCTGTCGGTGTCGGCAGAACATCGTGGGTTCACTCCAAGGTGATGAACTCGCTCGTCGCGAGCAGGACCTGGGCGTAGAGCGACCATGCTTCGAGCTCCCCGAGGGGCGCCATCGACGCGAGGAACTCCGAGCCGAGCATGGACTCGCGAATCGACGGAGCGCGCCCGAACGCCTCGAGGTGCGCGAGGCGGATCCTCGCATCCTCGTCGGGCGCGCGATCGATCAGCCTCGCCGCCCACGCCTCGGCCTGCCGATCGACGAACGGGCTGTTGAGCATGAAGAGCGCCTGCGGCGCGATCACCGTGCGGGCGCGGCAGCCCTCGCTGATGCCCGCGTCGGTGTAGTCGAAGGTCGCGAAGAAGGGATAGATCGCATTGCGGATGACCGGCAGGTAGAGGCTGCGACGCGGGGTGTCGTAGCGCGCCGCGTTGCCGGACTGGTCGTTGGTGACGTATTCGAAGTTGCCGACGGCGAGCAGCGACCCGCCCATGGTCCGATCGAGGCGGCCGCTGGTCGCGAGCATCGCGTCGCGGATCGCCTCGGCCTCGAGCCGCCGCGGCTCGAACCGCCAGAGCAGCCGATTGCTCGGATCGATCGCGGCCGCATCCGTGCGCATCTGCGACGCCTGCCGATAGGTCGTGCTGTTCATGATTCGCCGGTGCAGCGCCTTCACATCCCAGCCGCTCGCGATGAAGTCCAGTGCAAGTCGATCGAGAAGCTCCGGGTGGCTCGGGCTTCCGCCACGCGTGCCGAAGTCGCTCGGCGTGTCGACGAGCCCGCGTCCGAAGTGCCAATGCCAGACCCGGTTGACGAAGACCCGCGCGGTGAGCGGATGCTCCGGATCGAGCATCCACTCGGCGAGCTGCCGGCGGCCGCTCGTGCCGGCGGGAATCTCGGGGATCGACGCGGCTCCCGACAGCGAGCGCGGCACGCCGCGCGGAATCGGCGGCCCCGGCGCATTCGTATGGTCGCCACGCACGTGGAGCGCCACGTCCGTCGGCTCCGCGTGATCCTCGACCGCCAGCACCGTCGCGATCATCGGCGGCTGCGATGCCGCGAGGCCGGCGACCTCCGCTTCGGCGGAGGCGATCCGATCGCGGGCCTCGCGAGACCATGCAGCCTCGATCGACGCCTCGTCCGCAAGCGCGCCGCCCGGATCGAAGAGCGCCGCCCGCACGCCCTCGCGACGCGACTTCTCCGCGTCGTCGGTCGCGGTCGCCTCCGGATCCTCGAGGAGTCCGCGGGCCAACACGGCAAGGCTCGAGGCGGACTCGCCACCATCGCGCCACGCCGCGAGCCCGGGGTGGTCCGTTCGCGCCGCGGCGAGCGCCAGCAGGACGTCGCGAGGCGCACCGATCGCCGCCGCGAGCTCGTCCGCGCTCCGCTCGAGCGAGGCGATCTCCGCCGTCGGCACGAGCGCGATGCGATCGAGATGGGGGAAGGCGATGTCGCTCGCGAACACGACGCGATGTTCTCCCGCCTCGAGGTCGAGTTGCGCGATCGTCCCCCCCCGCGGGCCCGGGGGGAGGAACGCGCGGGGGGCGGCCCCGCGGGCCCGCGCGGCCACCACGCCGCCGGCGAGCGAGCCGGCGACCGGCCTCGTCTCGTCGCTCGCGTAGCGCACCCTCAGCGCGTGCGCTCCGGGCGATTCGACGGTGAAGGTCCACTCGGCGCGGCCTGACCCCTCGCCCGTCGACCGCACCACGCCGATGCCGATGCCCCACCGATCTCGATCGACGAGGAGGTTGACGAGTTCGACGCCGTCCTCGGCCTCTCGCGCCGGCGGCGGGGGAGGCAGGCTCGAGGCGGCCGCGAGCAGCGGTTCAAGTCGATCGATCCAGCCGAGCTGGGTCTCGCGGCGGGCTGCGGCGCGGCGCTCCTCGAGGGCCTTCGCCGCGGCGGCGCTTCGCGCGGCGTGATCTCGTCTCGCCTCCGCTTCGCCTCGCGACTCCGCGCCGCGCTCGAGGGCCCGGGCGACCGTCTGCAGCGTCGACATCGTCCGGGTGCTCTTGAAGACGCCCACGAGCGCGAAGTACGACTCCTGCGAGATCGGATCGAACTTGTGGTCGTGGCAGCGGGCGCAGGAGATGGTCTGTCCGAGGAAGGCCTTGCCGAACGTGTCGATCTGCTCGTCGACGAGGTCGAAGACCATCTTCTCCTTGTCGGGCTCGGCAAGCACCTTCGGGCCGATCGCGAGGAAGCCGGTGGCGGCGAGCGCGTCGGGGGCCTGGGATGGGTCGTCCATCTCCGGCAAGAGATCGCCCGCGAGCTGCAGTCGCGCGAACCGGTCGAAGGGCATGTTCGCGTTGAAGGCCGACACCACCCAGTCGCGGTAGCGATGGGCGTTGGCGAACGCGGTGTTCTCGTCGACGCCGTTGCTGTCGGCGTATCGAGCCACGTCGAGCCAGTGCCGAGCCCACCGTTCGCCGTACGCGGGCGAATCGAGCAGGCGATCGACCAGTCGCTCGTACGCGCCGGGCGAGCCGTCGGCGAGAAAGGCCTCGACCTCCTCGACCGTCGGCGGCAAGCCGGTCAGATCGAAGGTCGCGCGTCGGATCAGCGTGCGCCGGTCCGCCTCGCGCGACGGCGCCAGGTCGGCCCGGTCGAGGCCTTGCGCGATGAAGGCGTCGATGACTCCGGGCGCGCCGTCGGAGGCGGCCTTCCACTGGAACGCCGGCGGTTCCGCGGCCCGCATCGGTTCGTAGGCCCAGTGGTTCGCATACGGCGCACCATCGGCGATCCATCGGCGGAGGATCTTGATCTCCTGCTCCGTGAGCGGCTCGCCCTTGGGCGGCATGCGAAGGTCTGCATCCTCCGACTGCACGCGGAAGATCGCTTCGCTTCCGTCCGGATCGCCCGGCACGATGGCGTGGAATCCGTCGCCCAGATCGGCCAGGGCGCCCTCGCGAAGATCGAGCCGCAGGTTGGCCTCGCGGCTCGAAGGATCCGGCCCGTGGCAGACGAAGCACTTCGCCGCGAGGATCGGCCGCACGTCCCGTGAATAGTCGACTTCGCTCGAGGTGGCGATCGAAGTCACGGCGAGGAGGACGGGGACGAACACCTCCCCATGAGACCGCAGCGGAGGTGGCGAATCAACCCGTCCCGGCGCGATCCGGACGCGATGCCGGCGCTTCCGCGGGTCGGCGACTGGCGGCGGCGGCCGTCGATCGCTACCTTTCCCGCCCAAATCGCCCGGCAGCCCGCCATTCGTCGCCGGCGTCCCTCGCACCGTTCGCCGACTCGGAGCCCGTTTCAGGGATGTCGATCAGTCCACCCGTCCTCTTCTTCGTGCTGGGCATGGTGGCGGCCCTCGTCCGCTCCGGCCTGCGGATTCCCAAGGCCGTCACGAAGCTCATGTCGCTCTATCTGCTCTGGGCGATCGGCTTCACCGGTGGCGTGAAGATCGCCCAGAGCGGACTCGATCAGCAGGCGCTTCTGGCGATCGTGATCGGCATGGCGATGGCGGCGGTCGTGCCGCTCGTCGTGTTCGCGATCCTTCGCAGGCGACTCGGAATCGATGATGCGGCGGCCGCGGCGGCAGCCTTCGGATCGGTGAGCGCGGTCACCTTCCTGACCGCGGCGAGCGTGCTCGACGAGGCAGGCGTGTCCTACGGCGGTCACATGGTGGCGGTGATGGCGCTCATGGAGTCGCCCGCGATCGTGGCGGGCGTGATCCTGCTCCGCCGCGCCGAGCAGGCCGCGGCGCCGAGCGAGTCGCGAGGCTCGGTCGGATGGGGCAAGCTGCTGCACGAAGCCTTCCTCAACGGTCCGGTGCTCCTGCTTCTTGGAAGCCTCGTCATCGGGCTCGTGACCCGCGAGCGCGGCTTCGAGGCGTTCAAGCCGCTCTGCAAGGATCTCTTCAACGGCGTGCTCGTCTTCTTCCTTCTGGACCTGGGGCTCCTCGCGGCACGCCGCCTTCGCGGGTTCCTCTCGCGCGGCTGGTTCCTCGTCGCCTTCGGGGTGATCTTCCCGCCGGTCTCGGCGGCGGTCGCGCTGCTGCTCTGCTGGATCGCCGGACTGTCGCTCGGCGACGCGACCCTGCTCGCGACGCTCGCGGCGAGCGCGAGCTACATCGCGGTGCCCGCCGCGGCGAGGATCGCGATCCCCAGGGCCGACCCCTCGATCTACATCGGGCTCTCGCTCGCGGTGACCTTCCCGTTCAACGTCGTGGTCGGCATCCCGCTCTATCTCGCGGCGGCGCGGGCGATCTGGGGATCGTGACCGAGCCTTGAGGTCTTCGACCCGCCGTCGTGCGGCACGCCGGAAGACTCGCGACCGCTAGCGTCGCGACATGGAAGCGATCGCACGACGCCGGCTGGAGATGGTGGAGACGCAGATCGCCTCGCGGGGCGTGCGCGACGGCCGGGTGCTCGACGCGATGCGCACGGTGCCGCGCGAGGTGTTCGTCGAAGGCTCGATGCGGGAGTTCGCCTACGACGACACGCCGCTGCCGATCGAGGCGGGGCAGACGATCTCGCAGCCCTACATCGTCGCGGCGATGATCGAGGCCGCACGGATTCGACCAGGCGATCGGGTGCTCGAGGTCGGCGCCGGCTCCGGTTACGCCTCGGCGGTGCTTGGCCAAGTCGCGCGCGAGGTGCATGCGATCGAGCGGCACGAGACGCTGGCGGCGCTCGCCCGCGAGCGGATGGAGGCGCTCGGCTACGCGAACGTGAAGGTCGTCTGGGGCGACGGGACGCTCGGACTTGCCGAACACGCGCCCTACGACGCGATCGTGGTATCCGCGGGAGGTCCGGAGGTTCCCGAGAGCCTGCTCGAGCAACTCGCCGACGGCGGCCGTCTGGTGATCCCGGTCGGGCGCGAGCCTCGCTCGCAGGAACTGCTGCGGGTGGTGCGCACGAGCGAAGGCCATTTCGACCGCGAATCGCTCGGCCGCGTGCAGTTCGTTCCGCTCATCGGCACCGAGGGCTGGGCAGCCGACGGCACACCGCTGCCGTCGCGCCGCGCGGCGCCGCCGGAACGGCTGCGCGGCTCGCAGCGGGAGGAACTCGCGTCGATGGTCGCGGAGCAGTGCGAGCCGATCGGGGATCTCGAGCAAGGCCCGATCGATCGCCTGTTCGGCCGGCTCGCCGAGTCCAAGGTGGTGCTCCTCGGCGAGGCGACGCACGGCACGAGCGAGTTCTATCGAATGCGGGCGCGGATCACCCGCGAACTGATCGAGCATCACGGCTTCCTCGCGGTGGGCCTCGAGGGCGACTGGCCGGATGTCGCGGTCCTCGATCGACGGGTGCGCGGCGGACCGGACCGCGAGCTTCGCGAACAGGCGTTTGCACGGTTTCCGCAGTGGATGTGGCGGAACGAGGAGATGCGGGCGTTCGTCGCGTGGCTCGCCGACCGCAACCGCGCGGTCGAGCATCGCGGCGAGCGGGCGAGCCTGCATGGGCTCGACCTCTACAGCCTCAACAACTCGATCGGCGCGGTGCTCGACTACCTCGATCGCACCGATCCGGTGGCGGCGGAGACCGCGCGGGTGCGCTACGCCTGCTTCTCGCCGTGGGAGCAGGATCCGGCGACCTACGGACGCGCGGTCTCGGCGGGAAGGCTCGAGGGCTGCGAGGCCGAGGCGATCGCGATCCTGCGCGACCTGCTCGCGCGGCGGATCGAGTACGCCCAGCGCGATCCCGAGGCTTGGTTCGACGCGGCCCGCAACGCCGAGGTGGTCAAGCACGCCGAGGCGTACTACCGCGCGATGTACCTCTCCGCGGCGGAGAGCTGGAATCTCCGCGATCGCCACATGTTCGCGACGCTCGAGTCGGTCCTGCGCCACCGCGGCCCGCACGCGAAGGCGGTGGTCTGGGCGCACAACTCGCACGTCGGCGACGCCTCGGCGACCGAGATGGGCCTGCGCGGCGAGACGAATCTCGGCGAGCTCTGCCGGCAGCACTGGGGCGCCGCCGCGCGGCTGGTCGGCTTCGGCACGCACTGCGGCACGGTCGCCGCGGCGCACAACTGGGGCGATCCGGTCGAAATCATGCGGGTCAGGGACTCGCACGCGGACAGCTACGAGCGGGTGTGCCACGACAGCGGCGTGCCGATGTTCGTGCTGCCGCTTCGCGAGCCGCCTTCGAAGGCGCTTCGCACGCAGCTGCTTTCGCCGCGGCTCGCCCGCGCGATCGGCGTCATCTATCGCCCCGACACCGAGCTGCCGAGCCACTACTTCTCGAGTTCGCTGCCGCGGCAGTTCGACGACTACGTCTGGTTCGACGAGACCAGCGCGGTCGCGCCGCTGCCGGTGCCGGTCGTCGCGGGCGATCCCGAGACCTTCCCGTTCGGTGTGTGAAGCCGCTGCGGCTCAGCCCCAGGCCGCGAGCAGCGTCGTGAGATCCGCGCCGTCGACGACGCCGTTGCCGTCGAAGTCGGCCTGGCACGATCCCTTCGGTGGGCAGGGGCCCCAGGCGGCGAGCAGGATCGCCAGATCGGCGCCGTCCACGACGCCGTCGCCGTTGAGATCGGCGGGAGCCGCCGCGGTCCGCTCGATGGTGATGTTGTCGAGCCGAAGGTCGAAGTCGGTGAAGCCGAAGAAGTAGCCCGGTTCGAGCGTGGTGAAGGTGATCGCATCGACGCCGGCGAGCACGTCGGCAAAGGTGACGCCCGGCGGAAGGATCGGATCGTAGGTCGTGGGGTCCTCCGCCCCGGTGCCGCCCCAGCCCGGAGGCAGCGAGGTCGAACGCGGGTCGAAGGTCACGCTGTAGGTGATCCAGTTGCCGTTCGCGGCGGCGGAGATGTTCGCGAACTTGAACCACACGCTGTTCCACGGGTAGCCGCCGGTGGCGCCGTCGTAGTCGCGGATCTCGACGAGCCACGGACGCGAGACGTTCTGCCCGAAGAAGGCGATTTCGTCGACTCTGATGTCGACCGCGATGGTCATCTCCTCGGCGGCGGTGTAGTCGCCGACGAAGGCGGGATTGGTCGAGTTGATGAAGGTGATCCCGAAGTTGTTGAAGACCGTGCGGAGGTTCGCCCCCGGATTGCCACCCGTCGGGACCACGCCGCTCGTGCCGCCGGGACCTTGCGGTCCGGACCAGCCCTCGGCGCCGTCGTCGAAGGTGACGCTCGTGACCTGACCCGAGGCGAGTGGGGCGAGCGACGCGACGATCAGCAGCGAGGCGATGGACAAGGCGGATCGGTGCGATCGAGTCATGGGAGTCGTCCTTGGGAGCGACCTCATTGTGACCCCGAGGCGGGGCCGGGCAAGCGAGCGACCCGAAGAACGGCGCGGTTCGTGGGGCGAAGTCCGCTTGGTGGGCTCGGCTTGCTTGTCGAATCGGGCGCGCGTGGACACCATGCCGATCCGGCACGCGACTCGCGTCGCCGGACAGGAGGTCCGTTCATGGTCGAAGTCACCGCCCGCTACCTCGGCGGTCTCCGTTGCGAGGCCCACCACGGACCGTCGAAGTCGACGATCCTCACCGATGCCCCCGTGGACAACCACGGCAAGGGAGAGGCGTTCTCGCCGACGGACCTCGTCGCCGCGGCGCTGCCGGTCTGCGTCATGACGATCATGGGGATCGTCGCGGAGCGGCATGGGCTGGCGCTCGAGGGGATGACCGCCCGCACCGAGAAGGTCATGTCGAAGGATGCTCCGCGACGGATCGCGAGCCTGCACACCACGATCGAGGTGCCGCTCGCGGCGGATCATCCGCAGCGGCCTCATCTCGAGAACGCGGCGAAGACCTGTCCGGTGCACAAGAGCCTTCACCCGGAGATCGACGCGCCGATCGAGTTCGTGTGGAAGGGTTGAGCGGGGCGATGCTCAGCGCGTCGGCGCACTTCGCGAGAGGATCGCGAAGGTGACGACCGGCTTCTCGCCGGGCTGGGTCCTGAGGAGCTCGAGGCGTCCGTCGGGCGTCAGTGTGCCGAGCAGCGTGCCGTTCTCCGCCGTCTCGACGAGCGCGATCGTGCCGTCGCGCAGGCTTGCGAGACCGATGATCTGCTCCTCGTGCGAAACCACCAGGTTGCCGTACTCGTCGTGGCCCCGGTTGCCGTCGAGGCTTCTCCAGCCGATCGAGCCGCGCACCCGGCCATGATCGGCGACCTCGAGCCGGAGCACCTGCTCCACGTGCGGGTCGCCACTGGTGTTGATGCACCAGGCCTCGCCGGTCCACGTGCCGGCAAAGTCTGCGGGCGTGCGATGCCGGGCGCATCCTGCCAGCAGCGGAAGCGAGGCGACGGCGATGACGACGACACGCGCGATTCGATGCGGCATGGTTGGGGACTCCTCGGGTGGTTTCCGATCTTGAAGCGGAATCCGGGCACCCGAGCCTCCGACGGTCCTGCCGAGATCGGTCACAATCGTCCCATGGACCTCGCCGACATCCTCGACTCCTGCTGGCACGGCCTCGAGGTCGCGACCCGCGATCGTCGGCATGCGTGGCGGCTGCCGGTGCTGGCCTCGACCGGCCTCGACGGCTGGCCTGCGTTGCGCACGGTGGTGCTGCGTCACGTCGATCGCTCGGCGGCATCGATCGCCTGCCATACCGATGCGCGAAGCCCGAAGCTTGCGGAGATCGCGGCGGACCCGCGGGTGTCGTGGACCTTCTACGACCCGCAGGCGCAGGTGCAGTTGCGGGTGAAGGCGATGGCGACCGTGCATCGCGCTGCGGAAGCGGATCCCCGAGCGCTCGAGCGATGGGAGCGCACGTCGCTCTCGAGTCGCCGCTGCTACCTCGCGCCGCATGCGCCGGGCGCGGCGTGCGAGGCGCCGTCGGCGAACCTGCCGGAGGGTCTCCTCGACCGCTCGCCGGTGCCCGGCGAGGACCTGCCCGGACTCGCGAACTTCGCGGTGATCGCGACGCGGCCGCGCTCGTTCGACTGGCTTCTGCTTCGCGCGAGCGGCCATCGGCGGGCGAGGTTCGTGCTCGAGGGCGAGGGGGCGCCGCACGCGACGTGGACGGAGCCGTGAGGGTGGACGGGTGGACCTGGTGGACGTGATGGACTTGATCGACGGGATGGACCCCGGATACCGCAAGTCCTCCGATTCACGAGCGGCCAACTCGATGCCAGCTGCCCGGAGCAAGAAAGGCGAAGGGAGATGGGAGATAGGAGATAGGAGATAGGAGATAGGAGACCGCCGCACCCGCGAGCACTCCGATCGCCAATCGCCCGCAACCGATGCAGCGCTTCGCCCGAAGCGAGAGAGGAGAGAGGAGATGAGTCGAGGAGGAGACGAACCGGGGGCATCGCGATCGAGAG
>JBMSXH010000033.1:0-11612 GCA_049425445.1 Phycisphaerales bacterium
TCGCCGCCCCGGCCCGCTCGATCGGGGGCCCCGCCCCACCCGGCGGTGCCGCGGCGAGCGCGTTGCGGAACTCCTCCGAGAGATCGAGCCCCGCGCGCCCCGGGTCCGTGAGGGGGAATTCCCTCCAGAAGCCCCCGTCGGGAAGCCCGAGCGACGCGGCCACCTCCGCGAACGACTCGCCCTTCTCGAAGCGCGACTTCACCTCGGCGATCTTCTCCGCGCCGTCGCTCCGCTCGGTGAGCCGGATGCGCCCGATGCGGATGAGCCCCGGCGGGTTGAGATCCTTCTCGCGGCGCTGGTACTCGAGCTCGACGTCGCGCCACGAGACGATCACCCGCGAATCGATCTTGCGGCGGAGCAGATCGCTCGCGAGGGCGATGTCGCGGCGCCTCGACATGAACTCCTCGAGCGAGAGGCCCTCCTGCGAGAGCAGGCTCTCCTCCGCCGACGCGGTGCTTCCGCCGCGGCGGGCGATCTCCTCCTCGCGAAGGTTCGAGAGCCACGCGAAGAGCCCCTGCTTCTGCTCCGGCGACAGTCCCGACTCCGCCTCGGAGATCACGAGTTCGCTGTCGATGAACTCCTCGAATCGCGCGCGGACCAGTTCGACGATCCCGCGCCTCGCCTCGGCACGATCGGGTGCCGCGGCGATGCGAAGCAGACGATCCTCGATCGGCGCCAGGAACTCGCCCGCGAAGATCGGTCGACCGTTGATCTGCCCGACGAGGCTCTCGACCGGCCAGTTGCGGCCTACCGGCAGCGGCTCGACGAGCACGCGATCGCTCTCGGCGACGGTCGGCACCACCGTGCCCTGCGGCGTCGCGACCTCGACCACCTTGCGTTCGCTCACGATCTCGACGCCGTCGGAGAGCGTCTCGACGGAGGTCTCGACCTCGACCTCGGGCGTGTAGACCTCGGCCGGGACCTCGAGCACCACCTCGGGCTTCGCCGCGGGCCGCGAGAAGTCCGCGAGCGTCACCTCGCGCGGCGGCGCCAGCGACGGATCGAGCGCCGAGGCGGAGCAGCCCGCGATCCCGGCGTGCATGATGGCGGCAAGGCCGAAGAGCCCCGAGATCGCCGCACGCCAGCATCCGCCGAGGCGGCGCTGGCGGACGATCTCGAGGTCCGAAGTGACGGATCGCATGCGGTGTTCGGCCCCCGACCATTCGAGCGCGGCCGCCGATCGCCGTTCGATCGTCGACCCGGCCAAGGTCGTGGACCCGCAGAACTATACTTTCACCCTTCCACCCTCTCGCGGAGCCTTCGCCATGACCGACGCCGAACCGAAACTGCACATCGACTCCGACTGGAAGGCGCAGGCGCAGGCGGAGAAGGAGAAGCTCGCCGCCGCCGAGGCCAAGGTGGAGGCCGCCAAGGGTGAGCGAGGCGCGGACGAGCTCCCGCCCGCCGACTTCCGCGGCCTCGTCGGCATGCTGGCCTCGCAGGCGATCATGGGTCTTGGGGCGATGCAGGATCCCAAGACCGGCCGCGTGGTGATCGACCTCGAGGGCGCTCGCTTCTCGATCGACCTGCTCGGCATGCTCGACGAGAAGACCAAGGGCAACCTGACGCCGGAGGAGGCGGAGGAGCTTGGTCAGATCCTCGGAGAACTGCGAAGCCGCTACGTGCAGATCGCGAAGCTGGTCGCGGCCCAGATGGCCGCGGGCACCGCGACCGCTGCGCCGAGCGAGGCGCCGTCCGGGAAGACGACGCCAGGCGGCCTGCACATTCCCTGAGTCGTCGATCGGGTCGGCCGGTCGACACGGGCGGGTTTTCCGCTCGGCTTCCAAGCCTCGCATCCAGTCCGCATCGAGGGCGAAGGGGGTTCGGTCGCCTGCGCCCCGTATACTCGCCGCTTCCCATGAGCACCGCCCACGCCGCCTCGGCCGGCTCCTCCGGGAGCTTCCTCGATCGCCACTACTTCCTGCTGCGCCGCCTGCACTCGCTGAGCGGCGTGGTCCCCATCGGGGTCTTCCTGATCCCCCACCTCACCACGAACTCCTCGATCGTGTGGGGCAACCAGTTCGGACACAGCCCCTACGGCCCGGGAACCGGCGGCGTCTACACCTTCCAGCACGAAGTGGACTTCATCCACTCGCTGCCGGCGCTGGTCCTCATCGAGGTCGGGCTGATCTGGCTGCCGCTGCTCTATCACGCGGCGATGGGCATCGTCTTCGCACGGACCGGCCGCACCAACGTCTCGGCCTACCGGTACGGCGGCAACTGGCGCTACGCCCTGCAGCGAGTGACCGGCTACCTCGCGCTCGTCTTCATCTTCTTCCATCTCTCGAGCCTCCGATGGGGCTGGACCTACGGCGGGTTCTTCCCGACCTTCAGTCCGACCGAGGCCGCCTCCACCACCGCCGAACACTTCCAGGATGGCCGCATGGGGCTCGCGATGGCGGCCTTCTATCTCGTCGGAGTGCTCTCGGCGGTCTACCACTTCGCCAACGGGCTCTGGACCGCGGCGATCACGTGGGGACTGACCGTCAGCCGTCAGGCGCAGGACCGATGGGGCCGCGTCTGCACCGCGATCGGGTGCGGACTCGGCGCGATGGGACTCGCGGCGATCTGGGGCTTCTCCACGCTGAACATCGAGGAGGCGAAGATCGTCGAAGCGCAGATGCAGGCGGGCGTGAAGGCGTCCGAGGGGATCATGACCGGCGACGCGGTCGAGCCGGGCAACTGAGGAATCGATTCTCGCGATCGGAAAGGACGGATCGGCAACCATGGCTTCTGGCGCACGGCATCGAGTGATCGTGGTGGGAGGCGGCCTCGCCGGCCTCTCCGCGACGCTTCGCATCACCGAAGGCGGACTTCCCGTCGATCTCTTCTCGATCGTCCCGGTGAAGCGCAGCCACTCCGTCTGCGCGCAGGGCGGCATCAACGCCTGCAACGAGATCGCTCGGCAGCAGGGCTACAGCGAGCACGAGCACTTCGACGAGTCGATCTACGGCGGCGACTTCCTCGCCCACCAGCCTCCGGTCTACGAGATGGCCCAGTGGGCCCCGCGGATCATCGACCTGCTCGACCGGATGGGCGTGCCCTTCAATCGCACCGCGGAGGGGCAGCGCGACCTCCGGCTCTTCGGCGGAAGCCTCTACAAGCGCACCCACTTCGCGGGCGCGACCACCGGCCAGCAGCTCCTCTACGCCTTCGACGAGCAGGTCCGACGCGTCGAGGCCGAGGGCAAGGTCACCAAGTACGAGCACTGGGAGTTCCTCGGGCCGGTGCTCGACGGCGAAGGGCGCTGCCGCGGCATCGTGGCGCAGGACCTGCGCACCATGCAGATCCGCTCGTTCCGCGCCGACGCCGTGGTGATGGCCACCGGAGGCTGCGGGCTCGTCTTCGGCAAGAGCACCAACTCGGTGATGTGCACCGGCGCCGCGGCGAGCCGCTGCTACCAGGCGGGGGCGCTCTACGCCAACGGCGAGTTCATCCAGGTGCACCCCACCGCGATTCCCGGCGCCGACAAGCTTCGACTCATGAGCGAGTCGGCCCGCGGCGAGGGCGGCCGCGTCTGGGTGCCGCGGAGGAAGGGCGACCACCGCGATCCTCGCCAGATCCCCGACGCCGAGCGGTACTACTTCCTCGAGGAGCGGTATCCCAAGTACGGCAACATCGTGCCCCGCGACATCGCGACGCGCGAGATCTTCTCGATCTGCGTGCACGACGGGCTCGGCGTGGGCGGCGGGAACATGGTCTATCTCGACCTCACCCACCTCGGCAAGGAGTACCTCGAGCGCAAGCTCGGCGGAATCATCGAGATCTACCGCAAGTTCGTCGGCGACGATCCGGCGGAAGTGCCCATGAAGATCTTCCCGGGCGTCCACTACTCGATGGGCGGCCTGTGGACGACCTACGAGGCGAATCCCGACTCGAAGGGCCTGCGCTACGGATCGCCGAAGTCGATGACCACGAACATCCCGGGTCTCTACGCCTTCGGCGAAGCCAACTACCAGTACCACGGCGCGAACCGGCTCGGCGCGAACGCCCTGCTCTCGTGCATCTTCGACGGTCTCTTCTGCGGAGCGGGCGTGGTCAACTTCGCCCGCGAGCAGTCCCCCGCCGCCGATGCGACCTCGAGCTCGTTCGACGCCGCGAAGGCGAACGCCGAGGCTCGGATGAAGGAGCTGCTCGACGCCTCGGGCACCGAGAACCCCTACGCCATCGGCAAGGAGCTCGGCGACGAGACGACCGCGGCAAGCACGGTGGTCAAGAGCGGCCCGCGCCTCGAGCAGTCGCTCGCCAAGATCGCCGAACTCCGCGATCGCTACTCGAGGATCCGACTTTCCGACACGGGCATGTGGACCAACCAGACCCTCGCCTACGCGCGGGCGGTCGGCGACATGCTCGTGCTCGCCGAGGCGATCACCCGCGGCGGGCTCGAGCGCAAGGAGTCGCGCGGCAGCCACTACCGCACCGACTTCACCGAGCGCGACGACGATCGGTTCCTCGCGACGACCGTCGCGACCTTCGATCCGAAGACCGGCGGCTCGAAGATCTCCTTCGAGAAGGTCGAGACGCCGCTCGTCGAGCCTCGCAAGCGGACCTACGGCAAGGTCGAGGGCGGCGCCTCGCCGTCGAAGGCCGTCGCCAGCCCGCACGCGTAGCCCTCGAGGGGAACCGTCAGTTCCGCATCAGCGGCGCGAAGAGCGAGACCGTCGCGAACGCGAGTTGCATCGCCGCCATCGCGGCGAGCGCGACGAGCCAGGCGGTGCGCACGCCGCGTCCGCCGGAAGCCGCGCGATCCTCGCCGCGAGGCCAGGCCAACGCCGCGAAGATCGCCAGGAACAGCAGCACCGGCGGGTCGAAGTAGCGCTGGAAGAGCTGCTTGTTGGCCGCATGGGCCACCAGGAACGCCGCCATCGCGGCGCTCGCGACGATCGCGGCGTCGAGCCGCCCGCGGGCGGAGGCGAGCGAGACCAGCTGCACGAGCAGCACGACGCCGATCATGCTGCCGATCGCGAGCGCCACCGACACGCCGCCCGGCGAGGGCGTCTTCGAAACCAGCGTCCACAGCCAGCCGCCGTTGCGTCCGACCTCGAGCCCCGCTTCGGAGTTGCCGGCGATGAGGAAGGCCGCCCATCCGAAGCTCGCGAGCACCGCAAACCATCGAGGCACGGCGCCCCGTTCGGCCCTCGCGACCAAGACCGCCAGCCACAGCGGCGCGCCGTACGCCGCGAAGAGCGTCAAGCCGTACATCACCGCGGCGGGCTGCACGCTCACCGCGTGGTACTCCTGAAACGACGGCGGGGTGAGGCCGCCCCAGAGCCATGCGAAGCCGCCGACCACCGCGAGCGCCGGAAGGCAGGCGATCGCGGTCGCGAGCAGCGTCCCGACCTTCCAGCGTCGCGACTCCGGCGCGTCGCCCGCATCCGACGATCTCGCCGCAAGCCAGCCGCCGACGGCGATCGGCGCCAGCACCCAGAGGTTGATCTGCCGCACGACGCACGCCGCGGCGGCGAGCAGCCCTCGGCCGGCCAATCGCCTCGGCGTCGCCGATGAGAAGACCGCGCCGAGGATCGCCGCAGCGAGCAGCCAGAGCGACAGGTTGTCGGTCATGAGCCAGATCGCGTTGCCGAGGAGATACGGGCTCAGGCACATCGGCAGCGCGAGCAGCGTGCCCTCGAGCGCGGAGCCTCGCCATCGGGCCAGCCGCCACGCGACCGTGGCCGCGAGCCCGATCGCGGCGAGCGATCCGAGCCACTGCAGCATCGTTTCGCCCGTGCCGAGCACCTGCGCGAACGTCGCGAGCGCGAGATGCAGCCCCGGCCCGGTCGCGGATGGATAGTCCGAGAGGTCGACCGCGGGCCACTGCTCCGCGAAGGTCCGAACCAGCGGAAGATGGAATCGGTCGTGGTCGTAGGACTTCTGGCTGAACCGATCCTGCTCCGCGAGGATCCACGGCCAGGCCAGCAGCGCGACCGCCGCCGCAGCGACGATCGCCGCGACCATCGCGACCCGCCGCGATCCGCGGACTGGAACCTCTTCGGAAGTGCGTTCGCGGGGAGGCGTCATGCGAGGCTTCGGTCGGATCCCGCCGCGGGGTCCGGTTCGACGAGCATCCATCGGCCACCTCGGGCGAAGGGGACGAGTCGCAGCGGTCGAGGCCGCGTTCGCACGGTTACGATGTCGCGTCCGGCTGCGAGGCCGGTCGCTCCCGACGCCCCCTTCGAGGATCGCCATGGTCGCCCCCAAGGACCCCTCCTCCGACGCCCCCGCCCGCCGCACCCTTCGCGTCGCGATCCGACGCCAGGAGACGCCCGGCGCCGATCCGCGCTGGGAGCAGTTCGAGGTCCCGGTGGAGCCGGGCGCGAACCTCATCAGCGTGCTGCAGTCGATCGCCGGCAACCCTCGCACCACCGGCGGCGAGAAGACCACGCCGATCGCCTACGACTCCGGATGCCTCGAGGAGGTCTGCGGGTCGTGCACCATGCTCGTCAACGGCAAGGTGCGGCAGGCGTGCTCGTGCCTCGTCGACGGCTTCATCGACGCCGGCGAGACCGTGACCATCGAGCCCATGAGCAAGTTCCCGGTGGTGCGGGATCTCTGCGTCGATCGGGGCCGCCTCTTCGACGGGCTCAAGCGAGTGCAGGCGTGGGTGCCGCTCGACGGCACCTACCACCTCGGCGCGGGCCCGAAGGAGTCGCCCGACGATCAGGAGGTCCGCTACGCCCTCTCGACCTGCATGAGTTGCGGCTGCTGCCTCGAGGCGTGCCCGCAGTACAACGTCGAGGCCGACGCGACCAAGTGGGCCACCGAGTTCATCGGTGCCGCCGTGATCAGCCAGTCGCGTCTCTTCAACATGCACGGGACCGGCAAGGTCCTCAAGAACGAGCGACTCGAGGTGCTCGCGTCCCGCGGCGGCGTGAACGACTGCGGCAACGCGCAGAACTGCGTGCAGGTCTGCCCGAAGGAGATCCCGCTCACGGAGTCGATCGCCGCGGTCGGACGCCAGGCCACCGTGCATGCGGTCAAGAAGTTCTTCAGTGGTCGCTAGGCGACCGAACCTTCCCGGATCCATCGCGCCGCGGGCCCACGCCCGCGGCGATTCTCGTTCTGGAGGAGTCGACCCATGGTGCGTGATGCGATCGCCCCGACGACCCTGCTGCTCGCCCTTCTGACCGCGAGCGCGGCCGCGCAGGATCCCGCCGGCCTTGCGAGCCCCCCCGCGTCGCGCGGCGTGATCGCCGAAGCGGCGCTGACCACGATGCCCAGGGGCGGAGAGGACGTCCGGGCCGCGATGTTCATCGGGACCTGGGCGCTCACCGACGAGCAGAACGACCTCTTCAACATCACGCTCTTCGAGGGTGGCGCCGCCCGAAGCAACTGGGTGAAGGGATCCCGCGGCGCCGAGGGCGAGAGCGGACGCTGGTCCCTCTTCGGAAACGGCGTCCGGATCGACTACGACGACGGATGGATCGACGTCGTGCGGCTCGGGGCGCAGGGCTTCGAGCAGGTCTCGTACTCGCCCGAGACGTCCATCTCCGGGCCTTGGACCAACGGCGGGAAGGCGGTCCGAGTCGAGGGCGATCTCGCGGAGTTCACCGGCGTCTTCCGTCTCGTCAACGTCGACGACGGCAAGCCCTTCGCCGTCTCGTTGCAGTCCAACGGGCAGGCGTTCAAGACGATCAACGACGAGAAGCGTGGCTTGTGGCGAATCCGCGACGGCGCCGCCGAGATCGAGTGGCTGAACGGATGGGTCGACGTGATCCGACGCGTGGAGGGCGGCTTCGAGAAGCTCGCCTGGCATCCGGGACAGCCCCGGAGCGAGGTTCCCGCGGCGAGTCGCGACGTGGTTCGCATGCAGGATGCCCCGCTGCAGGGATCGCGCGACGCCTCGCGAAGCCGTGCCGCGATGCAGATCGATCCGAGCGCCTTCTCAGGGGTCTGGGCACTCACCGACGGGCAGAACAACACCTTCGACGTCGTGCTCTTCCCGGGTGGCGCCGCGCGAAGCACCTGGTCGAAGGGACCGGAGGGATCGCGCGGCGAATGGGGCCGCTGGAAGCCCTACGGCAACGGCGTGCGCGTCGACTACGAGAACGGCTGGATCGATCTGATCCGCTACGCGGCGCTGGGTTTCGAGGAGGTGGCCTTCTCGCCGAACACCCCCTTCGCCGGCCCACCCTCCGCCACCGGCAAGGCGACCCGGATCGACGAGGACCTGGCCCGCTTCATCGGCGTCTTCGAACTGCGCATGGAGCAGAACAATCAGCCCTTCTGCGTGGCGATCCAGTCCGACGGACTCGCGTTCAAGAACATCGAGGGCGCACCGCCGCAGGGCACGTGGACGATCGACGGCGACTCGGCGCTGATCCGCTGGTCCGACGGATGGATCGACGAGTTCACGCCGCTGCCGAACGGTCTCGTGGCGCAGAAGACGTGGCATCCGGGCATCACCATGCAGGACCCGCCGTCCGCCGAACGCACCGGACGCCGGCTCAGGGACGGGGTGCCCGGACCGCTGCGGCCTGCCGCACCGCCTCCGCCTCGGGAATGAGCGCCTGCAGTTCCTCGACCCGCGACTCCGGAAGCGGATGCGTCGAGAGGAACTCGAGCCCGCCTCCGCCTTGCGCGGCCATGCGGGTCCAGAGCGAGATCGCCGCGCGGGGGTCGTAGCCCGCCTCGGCGGCGATCATCAGTCCGAGTCGATCGGCCTCGCGCTCGTGGCTGCGGCTGAACGGGAGGGCGACGCCGAGCCCGTAGGCCGCGAAGACCGCCTGCTGCACCGCCGGATCGAGTCCGCCGAGCGCCAGTTCCCCGACGATCGAGGCCGCCATCGACTGGCTGATCCGCTCGCCGCCATGCCTCGCCACCGCGTGCGCGATCTCGTGCCCCATCACGACGGCGAGTTCATCGTCGCTCTCGACGAACTCGAGCAACCCGACGTTCACCCCGCACTTGCCGCCCGGCAACGCCCAGGCGTTCACCTCGGGTTCGGCGATCACCGCGAACTGCCAGCGCATCGCGCCCGCGGAGGCGGGATGACGTCGTGCGGTGGCGGCGGCAAGCCGTGCTCCGACCCGGTTCACCTGCTCGACCATCGGCCCCGACGACACGACGCGGGTCTCGGCGAGCATCTCGGCGTAGGCCTCTTCGCCCATCGCCCGCTCCTGCTCGACCGACAGGACGTTGAACTGCCGTCGACTCGTCCCCTCGACCGTGACACAGCCCGCAAGCACCACCGCGGTCGTGGCGGCGGCGAAGGTGCGCCGCAGAGTTCGGCGAGGCATCGCCATGATGCGAGGAGCATACGCGCGTCCACGAGCCGGGCGGATGCGCCGGCTCCATGAGAGCCTCCGGGCGGCTCGCGACGACGCCCCGTCTTGCGACGCGACTTCCCGCCGCGATAGTCTCCCCACCGATGGACTGGGTCTTCCTGCTGCTCGCGGGCCTGGGGCTCTTCTTCGTGCCGCTCGTCGTCGGCGTGGCGATCCAGAATCGGCTCGCCGCGTCGAGGGTCCGGGTGGAGGGGGCGTTCGCGCAGATCGAGGTCCAACTCCAGCGGCGCCACGATCTCGTGCCGCGCCTCGTCGAGGTCGTCCGCGGCGCGATGGCCCACGAGCGGGAGACGCTCGAGCGGGTGATCGCCGCCCGCACCCGCGCCGCGCAGGCCCTCGAGTCGGCCCGAGCCGGCGCTCCCGGAGAGATGCCGGCGGCCGAGAAGGACCTCGACGCCTCGGTCTCCACCCTGCTCGCGAGGATCGAGGCGTATCCGCAACTCAAGTCCTCCGAGAACGCGCTCGCCCTGCAGGAGGAGATCGTCACCAGCGAGAACCGCGTGGCGTTCGCACGACACGCCTACAACGACTCGGTGGTGCGCTACAACGTCGCGATCCGCGAGTTCCCCGCGAACCTCGTGGCCTCCTTCCTGCGGTACCGCGAAGCGCAGGTCCTCGAATGGGATTCCGCGTCGATCGCCGCGGCGCCCACCGTCTCGATGGATCGTCGCGCGAATACCGAGGGTTCCGCGTGAACTACTTTCGCGCCCAGGACGATGCGCGTCGCCGCACCGGACGGCTCGTCGTGCTCTTCGTGCTCGCGGTGATCGCCCTGATCGCGGGCATCTATCTGCCCCTCGCGGCGTCCCAGTCGTCCGAGGGCGGCATCCCGTTCTGGAACCCCCCGCTGCTCGGCGCGGTCTCGGGACTGGTGGTGCTCGTGGTCGGCCTCTCGAGCCTCTTCAAGATCGCCCAGCTCGGCAAGGGCGGCTCCGCGGTCGCGGAGATGCTTGGAGGCACGCCGATCGCGCCCTCGACGCGCGATCCGCACGAGCGGCAACTGCTCAACGTCGTCGAGGAGATGGCGATCGCCTCCGGCGTGCCGGTTCCGCCGGTCTACCTCGTCGAGGACGACTCGATCAACGCCTTCGCCGCGGGATACACCCCGCAGAACGCCGTGATCGGCGTGACGCGCGGCTGCATGACGCAACTCGACCGCGCGCAGCTGCAGGGCGTGATGGCCCACGAGTTCAGCCACATCCTGAACGGGGACATGCGCCTGAACATCCGGCTGACCGGCGTCATCTTCGGCATCCTCGTGATCGGCCTGATCGGATGGACCTGCCTGCGATACCTCGGCCCGGCACTCGCCCACGCGCGCGGCGGGCGCAAGAACGACGGCGCCGCGGTGGGGCTCGGGATCATGGCGTTCGGGCTCCTGCTCTGGGCGGCCGGCTCGCTCGGCACGCTCTTCGGGCGGCTGATTCAGGCCGCGGTCAGCCGTCAGCGGGAGTATCTCGCCGACGCGAGCGCCGTGCAGTTCACGCGCAATCCTGCCGGCATCGCCGGCGCGCTTCGCAAGATCGGCGGGCTGCCGCCGAAGCAGCCGTGGAATCCACACGTCTCGGAGTTCGGGCACTTCTTCTTCACCGCCGCCTTCGCGGCGGCATTCGCGACGCATCCGCCGATCCGGGAACGCGTCGCGCGGATCGAGGGGATCGACGCCGCCTCGATCGAAGATTCCTCGGCTCGACCCGCCTCGACCTCGCCCGCCGGAGCCTCGGGCCTCGCGGGCGTCGAGAAGCCGACGCGAACGATTCCCCGGCGAGAGGTCGAGCGCTCGCTCGCCCGGATCGGCGATCCGGATCCCGAACTCGTGCGCCGTGCCGCGTCGATCGCCACCGCCGTGCCGCCGCTCGTCGCCGACGCCTGCCGCGAGCCGATGGATGCCCGCGGCGTGATCGTGGGCCTGCTTCTCTCCGCCGATCGCGGCATCCGCGACGCGCAGGAGCACGCCCTCGCCGGAGACGCCGCCCTGCGCGCGTCGGTTCGCCGATTGGCCCCGGCGATCGCCCCCATGCGCCGAGCCGCGATGCTGGCCGCGATCGATCTCGCGGTGCCAGCGCTCTCGGAACTCTCGGCGGAGCAGTATCGCGCCTTCCGCGATCGGGTCACGGCGGTGATGCTCGCGGATCGGAAGGTGGACCTCTTCGAGTGGGTCGTCCGCACGGTGCTTGAACGGCACGTCGAAGCCCGCTTTGTTCCTCGAACGCGACCGACTCCACGCGAGCGGATCGACCATCGCGGGCCCGCCGTGCAGCAGGTGCTCGCCACGCTCGCGTGGGCCGGCCATCGCGAGGCGGACGATGCCCGCGGCGCGTTCGCGGC
>JBMSXH010000034.1:0-11581 GCA_049425445.1 Phycisphaerales bacterium
CGGAAGAACCGCCGCAGGAGCGCGACCGACTCCTCCGCGAGCACGCCCCCGACGACGGTGACGCGATGGTTGAGCCGCGGGTCTTCGGCGATGCGATAGAGCGTGCCGCACGCGCCGGCCTTCGGGTCGCTCGCCCCGAAGACGCAGCGGTCGAGCCGCGCATTGACGAGCGCGCCCGCGCACATCGGGCAGGGTTCGAGGGTCACCGCCATCGAGCAGCCGGTCAGGCGCCACGAGCCGAGGCGCTCGCCCGCGCGTCGCAGGGCGACGATCTCGGCGTGGCCGGTCGGATCGCCGCTCGCCTCGCGATCGTTCGCGGCTTCGGCGAGGATCTCGATCGCACCGTCGCGCTCGCGCCAGACGACCGCCGCGATCGGCACCTCGCCTCTCGTCGCGGCACCGGCGGCGAGCCGCAGCGCTCGGCGCATCATGCGGAGATCCGTGGCGTCGAGTTCGGACTGTTCGCGGAGAAGCCGGCGATCGCGAGCAGCGCGGGCGCGACGCACTCGTCTCGAGAAGGCGGTGGCGACTCGGCGGGCGGGACGAGCGACGCGGCCCAGCGATCGCGAGATCGCGCGGCGCATCATGGCCAGGGCTTCCGAGGCTCGTCGCCTCGCTCGTCTCGATCGGGTTCGTCCGGCGAAGCGCCCTGGTCGCGCGACGCGGGATCGATGCCGCCGAAGTCGGAACTCGTCGAGGCGCGATCCTCGTCCGCGTCGCCGTCGGGCTCGCGCTCGAAGGACGAGCCTCGCGGGACGGCGCCGGGCGGCGGCGGCATGGCCGCGCTCGATGGAGTCTCGCCACCGGCGTTGGTGGTCGAATCGCCGTCGCGGCGCCGCCATCGTCGGATGCGATCGAGGGCGTCGTGCATGACCGATCCGCGCGACAGGCTCTCCGGCGGCAGCAGCACCAGCAGCAGGATGCCGAGTTCGTAGAGCCCATAGAGCGGGCCGAGCAGCAGGAACATCGAGACGAAGTCGGGCGGCGTCATGATCGCCGCCAGCACCGCGCAGGCGAGGAAGGCGTACTTGCGGTTCCTGCGGAGCGTCGGCACCTCGACGATGCCGACCCAGCCGAGGAGCAGGATCACGAGCGGCATCTGGAACGCGATCGAGATCGCGAGCGCGAGCAGCAGCACGAAGTCGACGTACTCGCGGAGCCGGAACGCCGGCATCAGGCTGCGGTCGCGGGCCAGCGCCACCGAGCGGATCTCGAGCAGTCCATCGCCCGCAGGCACCGCGACGCGGATCTGCGCGGTCGATTCGTCGATCCACGCATCGCCGGGCTGCAGCGAAGACGGCGGCGCGTCGAGGATCGGAAGCGTGGCGAGGTTGCGAGGTGCGCCGGTCGGTGCCGCCGTCGCATCGCCATCGTTCGTGGCTTCGATCGAAGGGGTCGTTGCTTCCTCTGAAGGACTGGCATCGCGCGCCTCGGCCGGCGGCGAGTCCTCCGCGCTGGGCTCCGTCGCCGCAGACGCTTGAGTGCCGCCGACCGGGAAGGTCTCCGTCGGTCCGGGCTGCCCGAATCCGACGAGGAAGAGCAGCATCAGCGGCAGCATGATCCAGTAGAGGACCGAGAGCCCGATCGCCACGAGGATGGCGCTCGAAGGCATGAGGAAGCGCGCGAAGCGCCGCTCGTTCGCGTAGAGCCCAGGCTCGACGAACTTCCACAACTGATAGACGAGCCACGGCGCCGACAGCACGAGCGCGAGAATGACCGCGAGGAAGAGGTCGGTGGTGAGCGTCTCGACCGGGCTCAGCGCCTGCACCTGCGTGGGAAGCTTCTGCGCCTCGAGCGCCGAGTAGAGCGGTGCCGTGATCACCGCGCGGATCGAGTCGGCGAAGACGAAGGCCAGGATCGCGATCGGCAGCGGCACCGCGAGGGCGAGGATCAGCCGCCGTCGAAGTTCCTCGAGGTGTTCGCCGAAGGTCATCACGCCGCCGGGTGGCGGAGCGCCTTCGTCGTCGGGATCGCGGTCGTGCGGGAGCATCGAAGGCGAGGACGATATCCGCCCGCCACGCGGACCTGTTCAGTCCGCGGCCTCGAGGGGCAACCCGAAGAACCGGATCGCGTTCGCGTCGAGGATCGCCTCGAGCGTCGCGGCGGGCATCCGGTGGATCTCCGCCAGCTTCGCCGCGACGAACCCGACGAGCCGGGGCTCGTTGGGACGCACGGTGCGATGCGGTTCAGGCGCGAGATAGGGGCTGTCGGTCTCGACCATCACCCGGTCGAGCGGCACGAGCCTTGCGGCTTCGGCGACCTCGGGGGCGTTGCGGAAGGTCAGCACGCCGGTGAAGGAGATCGCGGCGCCGAAGTCGAGCACCGCACGGGCCTCGTCGGGGCCCTCCGTGAAGCAGTGGAAGACGAAGCGGTCCGCCGGCAGCCCGGAGGCCCGGAGCACCGGCAGCAGTTCCGCGACCGCCTTGCGGCTGTGGACGACGATGGGCTTGGCGAGCCCTTCCCGCGTCCATCGAGCCACGCGATCGAGCTGCGTCTCGAGGATCGATCGCTGCAGTTCGATCGGCGGGTCGGTGTAGTGGCGATCGAGGCCGAGTTCGCCCCACGCGACGCAGCGCGCATGCGTGCCGACGCTGCGAAGCAGATCCCAGTCGATCGGTTCGTCGCTGTGCAGGGGATGCACGCCCGCGGAGCAGAAGACCCTCGGATCTTCTTCGGCGAGGCGAAGCGCCGCCTGCGCATCGTCGCTGCCCACCGCGATCGAGATCATCGCGCGGACGCCTGCGGCCTCGGCGGCATCGGCCACCTCGCGTTCGCGTCCGAGGAAGACCTTCGAGGTGAGATGGCAGTGGGTGTCGATCACCGAGCGGGCTCCGGGACCGACTCGGCCGAAGCCGCGGGAGACGGCTCGGCATCCTCGCGATCGGCGGCGCCGACCTCCCCCGATCTCGCGAGGCCGAAGCGCATGAGCAGCGGGCCGGCGAGTTCGTGGATCGCGATCACCGCGAGCAGCAGCGTCGAGAGCTCGATCATCCAGGGGGCGTCGGCGAAGTTTCGTCTGGCTTCGCCGACGAGCGCGATCGAGAGGCCCGCCTGCGAGATGAACGAGGCCCACAGCCAGCGGCGCGGGGCGCCTTCGAACTTCGCGACGCGGGTCGAGATCGTGGCAGCCGAGGCGACGAGCGTCGCGCGGCAAACGACGACGAGCAGCACGATGGGCCAGAGCGCTGGCAGCGCCTCGAGATGGACGCCCGCGCCGGCGACGGCGAAGAAGACGCAGCACACCGGCAGCAGCAGCCGCTCGGCGCTTCGCTCGAGCGCCGCGTTGTGGCCCTTGAGATTCGCCTGGGCGATGCCCGCGGTGAGGCCCACGAGGAGCGGTGCGACGTGCAGCACCTCGCCGATCACCGCGATGCCGAAGGCCGCGAGCAGGACGAGCGCATCGAGCTGATCGGGAATCCCGCGCGAGACCCAGAGCACGATCGCCCCGAGCACGCCGCCGACGAGCACCGAACCGAGCAGGTGCCACGCGAGGCCTCCGAGGAGCGGCGCAAGGCTGGCGTCCGTCGAGGCAGACGTCTCCCCGCCGAGGAAGGCGACGGCCGCGAACATGATCGCGGTGAAGGTGACGATGAGGACGAGGTCGACGAGGATCGCGGTCGTCAGGCTCGCCTGGGTGACGGGGCCGCGGGCGCGGGCATCCTTGATGACCGCGATCAGCACCGCCGGCGAGATCGCCATCGCGATCGTGCCGAGCACGAGCGAACCGACGAGCAGCCCGCTGCCTTCGTCCGCCGCGAACTCGGGAATGCGCGGCAGGATCAGGAAGCCTGCGGCGAGCGCCATGCCCGGCATCACCATGCCCGCGTGGAAGGCGACGACCACCGCGACCTTGCGCAGCACCTTCACGAGCTCGCCGAGCCGGATCTCGCCGCCGGCGACGAAGGCGATCACCGCGATCGCGATGCCGTCGACGAGCTTGAGATAGCTCATCTGCTCGGCGTCGAGGATCTGCGGGAACCACATCGGCCGCCATGCCGCGGACTCCGGTCCGACGACGACGCCGAAGAGCAGGTAGCCGCAGATTCGCGGGAGCCGCACCACCGAGAGCACTTCGCCGAAGATCCATGCGCCGAGCACGAGCACACCGAGCCCAAGCGCCAGATCGCGCAGTCCGCGCGGCGGCGAGGCGACGGTGTCGCCGAGCACCGAGAGCCGCACGCCGCCCGTCGGATCCGGCAGCGCGCCCACCGCGGCGGCGAGGCCGACGAGCGCGGCAAGCATCACCAGCAGCCCGAGCGATCGCTTCATGCCGCGGCTCCCTGCCGCTCCTCGCGGCGCTCGCCGATGATCCGCTGCAGCGAGCGGACCGGTGCAACCAGGCTCGAGAGGAGTCCAGAGAGGACGATCACGGTCAGCATCGTGCGCGAGAGTTCCGAGTCCTCGACGAGGACGAGCGAGACCGCGATCGCCATCGCGGTCGGCGCCTGACGCACCGCGGCGAGTCGAAGCGGTGTGCCGCGCGGGAGGTCCTCGCCTCCGGCACGCAGCGCCGACGCCATCCACCACGTCTTGAGCACGATGCGGGTCATCGCGAGCCCGGTCGCCAGCAGCACCGCTCCCCAGCCCGGCTCGAGGCTCGCAAGCACGCCGGCGACGGCGCAGAGGAGGATCGCGCCGGCCGTCTCGCCTCGACGCAGCACCGTCTCGAGTTCGCGTGAAGGGCCTTCGGGGAGGTTCGCGATCACCGCTCCGGCGAGGAGCCCCGAGAGCAGCGGCGGCACTCCCGCCGCATCCGCGATCCCGCCGACGAGGCAGACGAGCCCCAGCAGCACCACCAGCATCTGCGGCGAACTTCGTTCGATGCTCCCCAGCAGGAACCGCCCGGTGGTGCCGGCGAGCACCGCGACGCCAACCAGCACGCCGAGCCGAACGAGGCCCAGTTCCGCGTCGAAGGAGATCGCCTCGGTCGACTCGGCGAGGGGAAGCGTCGCGATCCCCATGCAGGCGATCGCGAACACCGACGCGAGTCCGGCGCCCGCCGAGACGAGCACGGCGATTCGCCGCGTGCGATCGGAGAGTTCGACCCGCAGCGACCGGGTCTCGGGCGCCCATCCGAGGTTCGATGCCGCGAGCGCCGCCATCGCCGGAACGATTGCGAGCGCGAGACCGGCCGACGCCGCGACGAGATCGAAGAAGCCGGGGATCCACCATGCGCACGCCGCGAGGCCGAAGGCGATCGCGATCGCGGCGGAGATCGCGGCATCGGCCAGCACCCAGCGCCAGATCACCTTCGGCACCGCCTGCAGCACGCGAAGTCGCAGTTGGAGCCCGACGATGAGTCCGACCCATCCCAGGGCGACGACGAGCAGGGGACGGACCTCCGCGAAGATGCCCGCGTCGATCACGTCGAGCCCGGCGGGACCGATGGCGGCGCCGGCGACCACGGCGAACCAGCCACCGGCCGCGAGCGCCGCGACGGCTCGATGGCGATGGAGTCGGCGGCCGAGCGGGCTGCCCGCCGCGATCGAGAGACCGCCGAGGGCGACGAGGGCAAGGAAGATCCGAAACCCGAGCGGCACGCCTTCCGCGTCCGACGCGATCGCCGGATCGGCCGCAAACAGAAGCAGGGCCGAAGGGCTCGGCACGGGAATCACGAGCCTCCGGGCAAGCCGAGGGTCGCCGCGAGCGGCAGGACGGCACCGATCGGACGCTGGCTCGGCTTCATCTCGTCAAGGAACTTCCGCAGCGCCTCGATGCGGTCGGGCGTGGTGATCGAGACGATCATGCGGCTGCCGGTCTCACGGGGCAGCAGGGCGGCGAGCCCGGCGAACATCGGCATCTCCTCGCGGACGATCGCGCCGAGCCCCTTCGAGTCGAGCACCGTCGCCCCGGTGATGCCGACGTCGAGGAGTCCCGTCGCCAGCGGGTCGAAGGACGCCTCGTTTCGCGCGATGAGGATGAGGAGGCACCGCTCCGAGGTGGATTCAGCCATGGGAGGCGTCCTCCGTCCGAAGCCTTTCATAAAGGTCCGCCGCAGAGGTGGCGACCAGCAATCGCTCCACGGCACCGTCGGCGGAGACGATTCGGGCGAGACGGGCGAGCATGCGGACGTGCTGCCAGGGGTTGTCTGGGCTGCCAAAAATCGCGAACACGAGCCGAACGTGCGGGCTTCCTGGGGCGAACTCGACACCATCTGGCACAATCACCGCGGCCACAAGCGGCTCCGGGATGCCCGCGACCAAGGCGTGCGGAAGGGCGACCCCGCTTCCGATGACGGTGGAGCACTGGGCTTCGCGATCGGCGAGACCGGCTTCGACGTCTCGAGCCGCCACCCCGGTCAGGCTCGAGACCGCGTCGCCGAGGTGGCGAAACAGGCTCGATCGATCGATCGGATCGCGGATGAGGAAGGCCAGTTCCGGTCGGAGGTGGGTCGAGATGAGCATGGGCGGCGGAGCGTAGGCGGAGTTGGGGCCCGGCGGAGGGCGGATCGGCCGACCTCCGACCGCACCGCCCGAGTCTGGAACTTCACGGTCCGACGAGGTGGATCGCCGATGACCGCGGCTTTCGTTCAGAAGCTCGGTGCCGCGTCCTTCGATCCCGATGGATCGACGCTTTCCGACTCTTGACCGACCGTTTCGGCATCCACTAGCATCCGCCCCTTCGCGAGTTCGTGAAAAAAGTCACGGAGTAGAACTTCGACTTTGCCCGCCGCCGCGTCCGCCCCCCGCGGCGGCGTGCTGTCTTCCCCGACGGACCCCATGAGCCGATTCCTCTTTCCGAAGTGGTCGAACCTGCTCTTGCCGAGCTTGCTCGTGGCAGGGGCGATCGTGCCGCTCTACGCGGTGTTCTTCGTCGCCTACGGCTTCAGCCCGAAGACGATGGAGGCTGGATACCAGCCGATTCAACCGGTGCCGTTCAGCCACGCGCTGCACGCCGGGCAGCTCGGCATGGACTGCCGGTACTGCCACAACACCGTCGAGAAGACCTCGCACGCGGCCGTCCCGCCGACGCAGACCTGCATGAACTGCCACACGCAGATCAGGCCGGAGAGCCCGAAGCTCGTCGAGGTGCAGGAGAGCTACCAGACCGGCGAGCCGATCGACTGGATCCGGGTCCACAAGCTCGGCGACTACTCGTACTTCAATCACGCGGCGCACGTGAACCGCGGCATCGGCTGCGTCAGCTGCCACGGCCGGGTGGATCAGATGGAAGTGGTCTACCGCTGGGCGCCGCTCTCGATGGGCTGGTGCCTCGACTGCCACCGCAACCCCGAGCCGCACCTTCGTCCGGTGTCCCAGGTCACCAACATGGCCTACGAGCCGGCGTTCGAGTTGAGCGAGGAGGAGCGGATGGGGCTCCTCACCAAGTTCGACATCCATCCCTCGGAGAACTGCTCGGCATGTCACCGGTGAACCCCTCCCCGGCGGAGCACGCCGCAGGTTGCTCGAGCAGCGAGCCCTCCGACAGCGCCCCGATGGCGGTGCGACAGGGCTGGGCCTACTGGCGCAGCTTCGAAGATCGAGAGAACAGCCCCGAGTTCCGGCAGTTCATGGAACGGGAGTTCCCCGAGGGCGCCGATCGCCTCGAGGGCGACGACCGCCGCCAGTTCCTGCGGGTCATGGGCGCGTCCTTCGCGCGCGCGGGCGTGGGCCTCGCGGCCTGCCGCCGCATGCCCGAGACGACGATCGTGCCGTACGCGGCGCGGCCTGCCGATCGCACGCCCGGCGTGCCGGTCCACTACGCGACCGCGATGGAGCTCGGCGGCGTCGCGAGCGGCCTGCTCGTCAAGAGCTTCGACGGACGTCCGATCAAGATCGAGGGCAATCCCGACCATCCGTTCAACCAGGGCGCGTGCGACTCGCTGTCGCAGGCGTCGGTGCTCGAGCTCTACGACCCGCACCGCGCGCGACTGGCGATGCGGAAGGGTCAGCCGGTCGGATCCGACGGCTTCGCGCAGTTCGAGGCGTTCGCGACCGATCGCTTCGGTGGTCTCGCCAGCCGTGGCGGTGAAGGCCTTGCGGTCCTCTCGGAAGCCTTCGCCGGACCTTCGATGGCCGACGCGAAGAAGCGCTTCATGGCCCGCTATCCGAAGGCGATCTGGGCCGAGTGGGAGCCGATCAACGACGACACCGAGCGCGCCGGCCTGTCGATGGCGTTCGGCCGCTCGCTGCGACCGGAGTTCCGCTTCGATCAGGCGAAGGTCGTGGTCTCGCTCGGCTCGGACTTCCTCCGCAACCAGCCGGCAAGCCTCAAATGGGCTCGCGACTTCGCGAAGGGCCGACGCATCACGAATCCCGATCCGAAGCAGCAGGAGGTCTCGCGCCTCTACGCCTTCGAGCCGGGCCTGAGCCTCGTCGGCGCGAACGCGGACGATCGGGTTCCGGCGCGAGGCTCCGACCTCGGGGCGGTCGCGGCGATGCTTGCCCAGCGGGCCGGCGTCGAGATCGGCGACGCCTCGCTCAAGCAGGCGGTCGCGGCGATGGCGTCCTCGTCCGCGGCGTCGCGGCTTTCCGCGCAGGATCTCGAGGTGCTCGACGCGGCGGCGAAGGATCTCGCCGGCCATCGCGGAAGTTCGCTCGTGGTCGCCGGTCCGAACCAGCCCGCGGCGGTGCACGCGTTCGTCGCGATGCTCAACGACCGCCTCGGCAACACCGGCAAGACCGTCATGTACCGCGAGGTGCCCGACCGGGCGCTTCGCACGCAGGCGATCTCCGAACTCTGCGGCGCCATCTCCTCGGGCAAGGTCTCGACGCTCGTCGTCCTCGGCGGCAACCCCGTCTACGACGCCCCGGCCGATCTCGACTTCGCGGGCTGCCTCAAGAAGGTCGAGGAGTCGATCCACCTTTCGTTCCAGCGCAACGAGACGAGCGCCGAGTGCACGTGGAGCCTGCCGCGGGCGCACTATCTCGAGAGCTGGGGCGACGCCCGGGCGTGGGACGGCACGATCTCGCTGGTGCAGCCGCTGATCGAACCCCTCGTCTCGATGCAGCAGGGCGGACGCAGCGCGCTCGAGATGGTGGCGATCCTCACCGGCGACGCGCCCTTCGACGGCTACCAGCTCGTGCGACGCTCGATGATGGAGCGGACCGGCACGAGCGGTGCGGAGTTCGAGCGCCGCTGGCGGAAGAGCCTCAACGACGGCATCGAGCAGGGCACCGCGTTCGCGGTCTCGACGGTGTCGCTCCGCGAGGGCGAGGTCGCGAAGGCCTTCGCGTCGCTTCCTGCCCCGGCGGGCGATGCGGGGCTTGAACTGGCGTTCACCCGCGAAGGCACCGCCTACGACGGTCGCTTCGGCAACGTCGGCTGGCTTCAGGAACTGCCCGATCCCATCACCAAGATCACCTGGGACAACGGCCTGCTCATGTCGGTCGCGACGGCTCGCAGCATGGGCCTCAAGACCGGCGACCGGGTGAAGGTCACCGTGAATGCCGGCGGTGCGACGCGCTCGCTCGACGCGGCCGTCGTGCTCGCGCCCGGCCAGGCCGAGGGCACGATGGGGCTCTCGCTTGGATACGGCCGCGGCGAGATCGCCGGCCCGATCGCCGCGGACGCCGGCTTCGACGCCTATCGACTTCGCACCACCGCGTCGCCGGAGATCGTGACCGGCGTGCAGGTCGCGAAGGCCGAGGGCACCTACGCGTTCGCCCGCACGCAGGACCACGGCGCCGCCGACGCGCTCGTCTCGGAGGTGCCCGAGGAGGGCATCCAGGAGCGGCTGCCGACCCTCGTCCGCGAGGGCACGCTGACGGAGTACCGCGATCATCCGGACTTCGCCAAGCACCGCACCCACGTCGCGGGCCGCCTGAGCCTCTGGAACGAGACGAATCTCGACGGCGCGCCGTTCGCCTGGGCGATGTCGGTCGACCTTTCGACCTGCATCGGCTGCGGGGCATGCATCACCGCCTGCCAGGCGGAGAACAACGTGCCGATCGTGGGCAAGGACCAGGTCGCGCGGGGTCGCGAGATGCACTGGATCCGCGTCGACCGCTACTTCCGCGGCGAGGATCCGGCCCGACCCGAGGCGGTGCTCATGCAGCCGGTCGCCTGCCAGCAGTGCGAGAACGCGCCGTGCGAGCAGGTGTGCCCGGTCGCCGCGACCGTGCACGACGACGAAGGCCTCAACGTCATGGTCTACAACCGCTGCATCGGCACGCGGTACTGCTCCAACAACTGCCCCTACAAGGTTCGCCGGTTCAACTACTTCGACTACCAGCGCCGCGATCCGGTCCGTCAGCAGGACGGCCTCTTCGCGGTCAAGCCGGACTACTACACCAAGGACGGCCCCAACGACTGGACGAGGATGCAGTTCAACCCGGACGTCACCGTCCGCACCCGCGGCGTGATGGAGAAGTGCACCTTCTGCGTGCAGCGCATCGCGCAGGCGAAGATCACCTACAAGAACCAGTGGGCCCAGAAGGGCGGCGTCGAGTTCTCGCCGACCTGGTCGATCCCCGACGGCGCGATCGTGCCGGCGTGCGGCCAGGCGTGCCCGACCGAGGCGATCGTCTTCGGCGACCTGCTCAACCCCGACAGCCGCGTGGCGAAGCTCCATCGCAGCACGCTCAGCTACGAGATGCTCGAGGAGCTCAACAACCGCCCGCGACTGCGGTATCTCGCGAAGGTTCGCAATCCCGCGATCGACCACGGTCACGGGCATGGTCACGACCACGGCCACGGCCACGGCGATGACCACGGCCACGCCCGGGCCGCGACCGGCGAGGAGGTGAGGGCATGAGCACCCTGCCAGTCGGCATGGGCGGTTCGGGATTCGCGCCGGCGACGATCGGCGGCGAGGTGGACAACACCGCCAGCCATCCCGGTCACCGCGAGCCGCTCGTCCTGGGCATGGACACCTTCGGTGAAGTGACCCGCACGGTGTGCCGGGTCGCCGAGGCGAAGCGTCCGCCGCTCGCGTGGTACGTCGCCTTCGTGATCAGCGTGGGGCTCGTGGGGATGCTCGGCTTCTGCGTCCTCTACCTGATCTTCACCGGCGTCGGAGTCTGGGGACTCAACAACCCGGTGATGTGGGCCTTCGACATCACCAACTTCGTCTTCTGGATCGGCATCGGCCACGCCGGCACGCTGATCTCCGCGATCCTCTTCCTCTTCCGCCAGAAGTGGCGGACGGGCATCAACCGCTTCGCCGAGGCGATGACGATCTTCGCGGTCATGTGCGCGGGCATCTTCCCCGCGATCCACGTCGGCCGGGTGTGGGTGGTCTACTGGCTCTTCCCGATCCCGAACCAGATGGAGATGTGGCCGCAGTTCCGCAGCCCGCTGCTCTGGGACGTCTTCGCGGTCAGCACGTACTTCACGGTGTCGCTGCTCTTCTGGTTCGCGGGCATGGTGCCCGACCTCGCGACGCTGCGGGATCGGGCGACCACCAAGTTCCGCCAGTTCGCCTACGGCCTCTTCGCCCTCGGATGGCGGGGCTCGAACCGGCACTGGCACCGCTACGAGCGGGCGTACCTGCTGCTCGCGGCGCTCTCGACGCCGCTGGTGCTCTCGGTGCACTCGGTCGTGTCGTTCGACTTCGCGACCAGCCAGCTGCCCGGCTGGCACACCACGATCTTCCCGCCCTACTTCGTCGCGGGCGCGATCTTCTCCGGCTTCGCGATGG
>JBMSXH010000035.1:0-11575 GCA_049425445.1 Phycisphaerales bacterium
ACGCCAGGCCCCGATCGAACTCGAGTACTGGCAGATCTCGAAGGTCGTCTCCTGACCCCGCGTCTGCCGGAGGCCTTCCGGCGAAGGGAGCGCCGAACCATGCGCACGGCGTCGCCGATCCTCGCCCTTGCGGCCTTCGCACTCGTCTCGCTCCCGTTCGCGGGTTGCGCGAGCTGGTCGACGTTCCCTCCCGTCGAAGGACGCGACTCCTTCGCGCCGGGCCTCGCGCCCGCGCCCGACGTGATGGCGAAGTCGCTCGCCTACGCCCACGCCCGCACCGGCCGCGGCGAACCGCTCGTCTTCAACCTGCCGCCCGACGTGAGCGCCGGCACCTGGGGCACCGTCGAGATCAAGCTGCGCCCCGAAGCCGCGACGCCCATGAAGCCCGGCGACCGCGAGGTGTGGTCGATCCAGCAGGTTCGCCTTCGCGGCAACGTCGCGGAGGTCGACATCGTCTATCTCGACCAGGGCGTCTACCAGCTCGCGACGGTGCATCTCTCCTCGAAGCCCTTCGAGCCGTTCCGCGCGGACTATCTGCAGCGTTGGCTCGTGCCGGTCGAGACGCCGGTCGCGAACGATCCTCGCCTTCCGAAGCCCGAGCCCGCGGCGACGAGCGAGCCGCCAGCGGACGAGACGGACCGCGACCATCTGCACGAAGCCGCCGAGCCGGATGCGACGGACGCCCAGCCCGAAACGTCCGAGCCGGCCGCGACGGCGTCGGAGCAGCCCGCCGAAGCCCCATCGGACGAACCGGCGAGCAGCACCGACGAACCCAACGCCTCCGACGAACCCGCCGCCGCGTCCTTCGGGCCGCCGGCGCGATGAGTTCGCTGCCGCTCGTCGTCGCGATCACCGGCGCGAGCGGCGCGCCGTACGCGAAGCGCTTCATCGAGCGGGCGACCGAGTTCGGCGTTCCGGTGCATCTGGTCGTCAGTGATCTCGGTCGACGGCTGCTTGCCGAGGAGCTTGATCTCAAGAAGCTCGACCTCGACGAACTCTCCGGCGGCCGCGGCGCGATGGTCACCCTGCACAACGATCGCGACACCGGCGCGGCGCCGGGCAGCGGGTCGTTTCGCCATCGCGGCATGGCGATCGTGCCGTGTTCGGGCAACACCTTGGGCCGCATCGCCGCGGGCATCACCGACAACCTCGTGCAGCGCGCTGCGGCGGTCACCCTGAAGGAGCGGCGACGCCTCGTCATCGCCCATCGCGAGAGCCCGCTCTCGATGATCGAGATCGACGCGATGGCGAAGGCGACCGCCGCCGGCGCAATCATCCTGCCGCTCGCCCCGGGCTTCTACCTGCGGCCGAAGTCGATCGAGGATCTCCTCGACTTCATGGTCGCCCGCATGCTCGACCTCTTCTCGATCGACCACGACTTGAAGGTCCGATGGGACGAGCATCTCGCAGCGCGGCGAAGCCGCGGCGAGAGCGAGTGAGCAGCGCGGTCTCGCTCGCCAGACGAGTCCGATGGACGGCATCAACAAGACGAATGGCGACGACGCCAGCAGTCGCGCGAGTCGTGTGAACCGAGGGCGTCTCGCACGCCCCGCCGCGTAGCCGCCTCGCCTCAAGCCCGTCACTGGCCGGCGCCGCAACGCTGAAACTCCGTTATCAGGTCCCTTCGTGCCGACTCGCTCGACGCCCCGAGACGCCCATCGCGTGCCGGTGGTGTCATCGCTGACAGCCGGCGATCGTGCTTGAGTCCGCTGGATCGATTCACGCTCCGTGACGCTTGAATCGCCCTAAATCGGTGACACGATTCCTTGCCGAGTGTCACTGGTCGCCTGGCTACCCCGAGTTCGTCACCCGCCAGACAGTCACTCGATGAGTGGCGACTCCAATTCGCCGTGGATCAAGCACACCATGCCAAGACATGCCATCACCACGACGCTCTGCGGCGCAGCCCTTTCCGCCATTCCCGTCGGTGCCGTGCAGGCCGAGTCGCTCAAGTTCGACTCTATTTTGATCCAGTGCTTGCTCGTCGGGTTGATCCAAGAGCTCAACTTCGATTTCGGAGATGCGCTCGAGACGCCGGGAAACTGGTATCCGATCGTTACCAATGGCAATCTCGCTGGTGACGTCATGGGGCTCGGGTACATGATCGCCTTAGAGGAACCTGCGCAGGTGGATGGGTTTGCCGACAATCCGCAGTGGTTCGCCGATGCGCTGGGGGTGATTGACGATGCCGAGAACGCGCTCCTGTGTTATTCGGAACGTGTCTGCGAGTTCCCGCCCAGCACTTTTACCTGGGGGTACTGGAGCCAATGCTCGCCACCGCTGGGCGCAGCAACCATCCAGCTCTTCGTTCATGAGAATGTGCAGATCACCACGATCGGGAATGGCTTCCGGTTGGAAGCCGACTTGTTCGTCTCCGAGGAGTTCGGCGCGGAGATGCTGGCCGCGGGCTGGACCTTGACCAACATCGGTGGAAGCCTCGCGGGAACGTACCGACTCGACATCACCACCGTTCCCGCGCCGGGGGCGGTGGCCATCCTCGGTCTCGCTGGACTTGCGGGAAGCCGCCGCCGTCGCGACTGATCGACTCGGAGATCGCAGCCGACACACATACCCCCGCGAACGCCGACCTTCGTTCGCGGGGGTGTTCTGTCGATGAAGACTTCTCCGCGATGCGGGCCGAGCAGGGAGTGGCTCCAAGGTCTGCGTGCATGACTGCGAGACGCCGCTTGGGGAGACTCGCGCGCGAGCAGTCCGCTTCAGGATCGGATGACGCGATCGGCGAAGCCGCGGCGAGGACTGACGATTCCGATCCAGGACCTCTCGCGCGTCCGCTGATCGGCGGGATCGTGCCGTGCGTTGATCGCGGCATCGGGATCGTGCCCGACGAACGACGGCGAACCGCCTGAGGCGAACCCGGCGGACAAGGCCGATCGCCACGCCGTGCTTGGCGGCCCCTCATCGACTCCGATCGGTCGCATCGATCGGAGCATCGCGCCTGCTCGATGAACGTGTTCCGACCACGGGCCTCTCGTCCGCACTCGTGACTCGCGCGGGACGCGATGGGCCAGCGAACTATCGCGGTCGCCTTCCCGTCAGCGTCTTCGGGTCCGATGGTGTCGATCCATCGCGGCGACTCGGCGGTCCATCGACACGATCTCGCGCCGAACAAGTTCAGGACTTGACTTGATGACTTAGTCCACCAGACTCACTTCATGGTCGTCAACATCCACGATGCGAAGACCCACTTCTCGAAGCTTCTCGAGCGGGTGGCCCGGGGCGAGGAGGTCGTGATCGCCCGGGCAGGCCATCCCATCGCGCGTCTCGTGGCGTACGCCCCGCCCTCGGGACCACGCCGCAGCGGCGCATGGAGGGGCCTCGTCCGAATCGGTGCGGAGTTCGACGCCCCGCTTCCCGCGGAATGGGCCTCGGCGTCCGGCTCGCCGGATCCCGGGGCGTGACCGCGCTTCTTCTCGACACCCATGTGCTCTTGTGGTGGCTCGCCGAACCAAGCCGCCTCGCGCCCAAGACCCGATCGCGAGTCGCGTTACACGGGTCCTCGTCAGCGCCGCGTCGGCGTGGGAGATCGCGATCAAGCAGACCCTCGGACGCCTCGACTGCCCCGCGAACCTCGAGGCGGTGCTCGAGGAGCAGGACTTCGAAGCGCTTCCGATCTCGATGGCGCACGCCCTCGAGGTCGCGACGCTTCCGCTGCATCACGCCGACCCGTTCGACCGGATCCTCGTCGCGCAGGCACGCTTGGAAGGTCTCGCGCTCGTGACCGCCGATACGCGACTCACCGCCTACGGCGTCGCGGTCGTCGAGGCCTGAGCAGAGGCGCGGTCGTGCGCTGCGCAGGCGGCTGCTCAGCACCGCCCGAGGGACGAAGACGGCGATCGATGACAGCAGCTCTTCGCCCACACCATGCGCTTGGCGTTCTTGTCGCCGGCGAGCGGGCCGCTGCCCGACGCACCTTCATCAACGCGGAGACGCCGGTTGTCGAGCGGAATGCAGCGCCCCGTGACCGCGTGATCCTGCTTGATCTTCTCTTCGAGCGCCGGGTCGCCGTCGCGGCGAGTGCCGACCGAGCGATCAATCCTGCCGCGGACGACCCGGGTCCGGAGATGACTTCTTCCGAACACCAACAGCGTGATCGGTTCACTCGGCGGCAATGACGCCGAACGCACACCGCCGCCTTGGCTCTCGGGCCGCGGCGGCGGTGCATGAACGAACGGCAGAACCGTTCGAATCGAGTCTTTCTCTCGCGTCGGAGCTCAGCGGCGGCGACGCGCGAAGCCCGCGAGGCCGAGCGAACCCAGGCAGGCAAGGCCTGAACCGGGCACGCCCGACGCGACGACCGTCGACCACGATCCGCTGAAGAAGTCGTTGGATCCGCTGGTGAAGGTCATCCAGCCGGTCGACAGCTTCATCGCCTGGTAGAGGTTCGCGGTGGTCCAATCCCAGTTCGGAGCGTTCGAGCCGCCGAGATAGTCGTTCGGCGCGGTCGTCGCTGAGTTGCTCCCGGGGACTCGGTTGACCGTCGCGCTGTAGTTGTTCGCGAAGGTCGTGTAGGTCGGCACGGCACCGGTCAGGATGCCTGGCCGCATGAACATCAGCCAGGCGACGACGTTGTTGTTCTCGAGCAGGAAGTTCCCGTTGCCCAACGGTGACGTCCCGCTGTAGAGCCTGAAGGTGTCCGCGGCGGCGAAGGTCCCGCTGATCGTGCCTGACAGTCCCGTGCCGGTCAGGGAGAAGGAGAACGCGGTGCCGTTGAGATTGCTGATGTCGCACCAGTTCCCATCCGCCGCCGGGGAGCCTGCGATGAGACTCGTGTCGGTCGTCACGGAGAAGGTCAGCACACCATTGGTGAACTGGGTTCCGGTGCTCGTGACATTGACGAGCGTGCCGGTTGAGAACCCTTCCGTCCCGTAGTTTCCGGAGAAGCCCGACATGGTGAAGGTGTAGGTCACCGCCGCGGCATGCGTCGTCGACGATCCAGCGCCGATCGCGACACAGGCACCGGCGATCGATGCGAGCAGCGCCCGTCCGATCGAAGAGTTGGACCGCTGCTTCGTGCCGTTCCGCAACTTCGTGCTCATCATGCTCATCGTGCTCCGCTCCATGGCGAGATCTCCATTGATCCGAGTCTGATCCGAGTCGACCGCCGGCGACTCTGCCGGTCGGCAAGGAGGCGTGAACCCGGGCCATCGGCCCTCGGCTTCGCCGCCTCCCGTCCTGACCACGTCGCCAGGACTCGCGTAGTCTGCGTCCGAAGCAGGGTCGAGCGAGCCTTGGATGTCTCCTGAACTCGGCGTTGCGTCACCTGAAGCGCCGCGTGGAAACCGCCGAAGCCGAGACGCTGCTCGATCCGATCAGAAGCGTCGATGTCGGACGACCCGCCTGATCCATCGAGGTCCGACCCTGCCGCGGATTCCGGCGATTCCGTGCTCGTACGACGCGCCATCGAACAGGCGATGCTTGCCTTCGGCGGTTCGCTTCGCGATTTGTTCCGCACCCTGTTCGGGAGCGAGCGGCCCGCCGCCGGTGAACTCGTCGATCGGCTCGCCATCAGCCGCACCCTCGCCTGGCGGCTCCAGCAGATGGCGAAGCCGGACGACCTTGCGGCGAACCTCAATGCGGTCGTGGCGGAACGCGGCTTCCGGGTGCTCGTCGCCTCGCTCGGTTCGGCAGGTCTTCCGGCCGATCGCCTCGCCGAGATCGAGGCTCGCTGGGAGGTCCTTCGCCGGTCGATGCGTCGTCATCGCATCGATCGCGACGGACTCCGGTCGATCGGTGCGCAGGAGCGTTCGTCGGTCCGTGGCGGATCGGACGCCGCTCGACGCCGCCGCGACGCCATGCGGGCCAACGAGTTTCTCTGGGGGATCGGGATCCGCACCACGATCCTGACTCAGATGTTCGCGCGGCACCCGGCCGCCGGCTCGCCGGACACCGATCGCATCGGCCTTGCCGCGTCGGTCATTCACCACGGGCTGCGCGTGCTTCGCCCTGTTCCGCCGCTCGTCGTCTACCGCCGGCTCTTTCGCGGCGCCTTCGGAGAATCGGATCCGAAGGATCTTGCTCGCGGCGACATCGCACCTTGGATCGACGAAGCCTGCACGCCCGGAATCTGCGGCACGGCCGTTCGGCCCCGGGCCAGCCAGAAGGAAGCCTTCGAACTGGACACCGCGTCGATCCCCACCGCCGTGCCGATCGACCTCGCCTTCGCCGAGTCCGCGCTCGACTTCGCGTCGCCGTACGCCGACTCGCCGGGACAGTCGGGCTTCATGGAGGCGCCGCTGGGGTTCCCCGTCGAGCGGGTGATCGTCTACCTCGGCACGCACGAGTCGATGCCGGCGTGGTCCGACCACGAATGCCGCCTGCGCACGGCGCTGATGACCTCGCGACGGCTGCCTCCGGAACGCCGCTTCGCGACCTTGCCGGTCGATTCGCGTCTCGAGCCGATCGAGTCCGTCGCCGGCGTGCCGACGCTGCCATCCGGATCGGAACACCTCGAGCCGATGGTGCGCCGGATCATGTCGATCAACGCCGCCGCGCTCGGCCACAAGCCGACGTCGTTCCGGTTCCGCCGGCTCGTCCTCGATCACCCTCCGATGCCGTCGCTGCTGCTGATCCGTTGGCGCCTTGCGGAACGAACCTCGTGAGCCAGTCTCCTGCGGAGCGTCCCGAGTTCGATGACCGCATCGCCGCGGCGATCTCGGCGTTGCGCGACTCGCTGCGGATCGCCCTTGAACAGATCGTGCCTCCAGGAGCCGCCGGCGCCCGCTCTATCGGCAGGCTGCTCGGCACCAGCCGAAGCACCGCATGGCGATGCTGGCGGATCGTCCACTCGAGCGAGCTGGCCTCGGTCCTCGCGGCGGTTCCCGGCGAACGCGGAATGCGCACGATGCTCGAAGGGCTTGGGAGCGCCGGGGTCGAACCGTCGAGGATCGCATCCGTCGAGTCGACCTGGTCGGCGCTCCTCGAGGTGATGCGCGAGACCCGCTTCGACCATGCCTCGATCCGAGCGCTCTCCGCGGCAGTCGGCGGTTCGGCGTTCTCCAATGTCGCGGCGGTCAGGCTTCGGCGATCCGCGTTCCGCGGCAACGCGGGCATCTACGGGATCCGCACAAGGCTCTGCCTCGCGGCTCAGCTCTTCGTCCCGGCGGGCGAATCGCTCGATCTCGCGGCGATGCTGCTGCACGAGGACGTCGTGCCGATTCGGCCGCTCGAGCCGCTGCGGATCCACACCGGCATCGCGCCTGGTCCCGGACCGCTGTCGCAATCTGGCGGCAGGCCCTTCTCCGACGATCCGCAGGAAGCCCCGCTCGTTGCGGAGTCGTGCACTCCCGGAAGCATCGGCCGCTCGATCGTGGTCTCGCCCGAGTTCCCGGGAGAGGTCGATCTGCATCCCGACGCGATCGAGGGCGGCTCCGTGCGCGTCGCGATCGGCGAGACGATCCGTGCGATCGGATCCGCCTGGGCCGCCGAACTTCCCGACGGAACCTCGGACGACAAAGCGTTCATGAGCATTCCGATCGGTCTCCCCACCGAGACGCTCGTGATGCTGCTTGGGATCCACCGCTCGCTGCCGACCTGGTCCGGCTTCAATCTGACCGCACGGACCGCGATCGTCTTCGCGAAGCCGATGGATCCGCTGGGCCACGGAACCTCCGTGCCGATCGACGGATCAATCGAGTCGGTCGAGTCGATCAGCTCCCCATGGCTTCCACCCGGATTCGGGGAGACCGAGCACGCCGCTTCGAGGCTTCTTGATCGAGGCGCCGCGGCGCTCGATGCTTCGATCGAAGACTTCGACTTCGTGCGGGCCACGATCCGGTACCCGCTGCTGATGTCGGCGATCGCGCTGCGCTGGCAACTTCCGACGCGATGAACTCGGTGAACTGGTCGTGTCGCCCTGTTCGGGAGCGGCCCTCGCGATCAGTTCGAATCCCGGGACGCCTTCGTATCAGTAGCTCTTCGCCCACACGACCCGCTTCGCACTCCGCTCGCCCGTGAACGGGCAGGTGCCGGGCGTGCCTTCGTCGGCGCAGAGGCCTTGGCCGTCGAGCGGAATGCAGCGCACCGTCACCGCGAGATCCTGCTTGATCTTCTCCTCGAGCGTCGGATCGCCGTTGAAGTGGGCGATCGCGAAGCCGCCGTGGATCGGAGCCGCGGCACCGTTCTCTTCGCTGCCGTTGCCTGCTCGGAAAGGCGACCGCCAACTCAGGCTCTAGACACTTTCCGGACCCGGACTCCGACGCCGACCCGAGACCTCCAACCCTCGCCGGGCTGTCATCAATGACACAAGACCGGCGGACTCTCCTCTGAACTTCGTCGAACTTGAGGACCCCACATGGCGTCGGTCCCGACGGCACCTATGTTAGAACGTGGCGATTCCGTCCCCGAACCCACCGCCGATGTTGGGAGAGACCTCGAGTTCGTTCAGCCACCCAGCGATCACGGAGAAGACTTCATGAACCGATTCACCACCATGGCCCTTGCGGCCGGCACCCTGGCGCTCGCGACCGGTTCGGTCGCGCAGGCCGAGATGGTCGAGTTCAACTACACCTGGTACGGCTATGCGCCCGGCAACCCGGATGTCACTGAATGGGGCATGTCGCACATCTCCGATGTGACGATCACAGATTACGTAAGTTATCATTTTATGCTCAGTGGTGAGACGATCGAATTCCAGCTGGACATCGGCGGCCAACAAGTCCCCGTCGAGTTCGTGGATGGCCTTGGTCTTGGCTTCGAAAAGAGCTTTGCGATGACCACGACTATCGAGAATGTCCCCAATTACGGGCCGATGCAGATCGTGATTGGCGGGACAGGTGTTTATCACCCCTTCAGCGAACCGCCCAGGTGGGAAGGAACGGTCGCGATCACCTGGGGGCCGCCGGGCAACCCCTTCGGAGCACCCGTGACCCAGAACGGGATATGGTCCGCTCAGGTCGTTCCCGCCCCCGGCGTGGTTGCACTGTTCGGCCTCGCGGGCCTGACCGGTCGCCGCCGACGCGACTGAGCACGCGGCACATCGACATCACCACGCAACCCCGCGACCGCCGATCCGGCGCTCGCGGGTTTTTTCTTCGCCTCCTGAAGTCGGTCGCACACTCAGTAACTCTTCGCCCACACCACCCGCTTCGCGCTCCGCTCGCCCGTGAACGGGCAGGTCCCCGGCGATCCCTCGTCGGCGCAGAGACCTTGGCCGTCGAGCGGGATGCATCGCACCGTCACCGCGAGATCCTGCTTGATCTTCTCCTCGAGCGCCGGATCGCCGTTGAAGTGGGCCATCGCGAAGCCGCCGTGGATCGGAGCCGCGGCACCGTTCTCTTCGCTGCCGTTGCCTGCTCGGAAAGGCGACCGCCAACTCAGGCTCTAGACACTTTCCGGACCCGGACTCCGACGCCGACCCGAGACCTCCAACCCTCGCCGGGCTGTCATCAATGACACAAGACCGGCGGACTCTCCTCTGAACTTCGTCGAACTTGAGGACCCCACATGGCGTCGGTCCCGACGGCACCTATGTTAGAACGTGGCGATTCCGTCCCCGAACCCACCGCCGATGTTGGGAGAGACCTCGAGTTCGTTCAGCCACCCAGCGATCACGGAGAAGACTTCATGAACCGATTCACCACCATGGCCCTTGCGGCCGGCACCCTGGCGCTCGCGACCGGTTCGGTCGCGCAGGCCGAGATGGTCGAGTTCAACTACACCTGGTACGGCTATGCGCCCGGCAACCCGGATGTCACTGAATGGGGCATGTCGCACATCTCCGATGTGACGATCACAGATTACGTAAGTTATCATTTTATGCTCAGTGGTGAGACGATCGAATTCCAGCTGGACATCGGCGGCCAACAAGTCCCCGTCGAGTTCGTGGATGGCCTTGGTCTTGGCTTCGAAAAGAGCTTTGCGATGACCACGACTATCGAGAATGTCCCCAATTACGGGCCGATGCAGATCGTGATTGGCGGGACAGGTGTTTATCACCCCTTCAGCGAACCGCCCAGGTGGGAAGGAACGGTCGCGATCACCTGGGGGCCGCCGGGCAACCCCTTCGGAGCACCCGTGACCCAGAACGGGATATGGTCCGCTCAGGTCGTTCCCGCCCCCGGCGTGGTTGCACTGTTCGGCCTCGCGGGCCTGACCGGTCGCCGCCGACGCGACTGAGCACGCGGCACATCGACATCACCACGCAACCCCGCGACCGCCGATCCGGCGCTCGCGGGTTTTTTCTTCGCCTCCTGAAGTCGGTCGCACACTCAGTAACTCTTCGCCCACACCACCCGCTTCGCGCTCCGCTCGCCCGTGAACGGGCAGGTCCCCGGCGATCCCTCGTCGGCGCAGAGACCTTGGCCGTCGAGCGGGATGCATCGCACCGTCACCGCGAGATCCTGCTTGATCTTCTCCTCGAGCGCCGGATCGCCGTTGAAGTGGGCCATCGCGAAGCCGCCATGGATCGGGGTCGCGGCACCGTCCTCTTCGCCGCCCTTGCCGGGACTCTTGAAGAAGTCGTAGAAGTCGTCTTTGCTGTCGATGACGCGGGTGTGCTCGGTGCGGAAGGCCTTCGCGCGGGTGAACAGCCCTTGCTGGATCTCGGCAAGCATTCTCTCGATGCCCTCGACGAACGCGCCGACTGGGATCGACTCCTTCTCCTTGACGCCCTTGTCGCGGCGGCCGACGAAGACGCTGCCGCTCGCCACATCGCGGGGGCCTACTTCGACCCGAACCGGTGCGCCGCGCTTGACCCACTGCCAGGTCTTGTCGCCGCCGCGGATGTCTCGGGTGTCGTACTCGACCTCGACGGCACGGCCGCCGTAGTGCTTCTTGCGCAGATCCGTGACGAGCCGGTCGCAGAACTCGCGAACCTCGGCGGCGGACTCCGGCTTGTGCAGCACCGGCTGCACCACCACGTGCGCGGGCGCGACCATCGGGGGGCAGACCATGCCGTCGTCGTCGGCGTGGGTCATGATGGTGCCGCCGATGAGCCTCGTGCTCACGCCCCAGCTCGTCGTCCAGCAGAACTCGCGGTTGCCCTGATCGTCCTGGAACTGGATCTCCTGGGCCTTCGCGAAGTTCTGGCCGAGGAAGTGGCTCGTGCCGGCCTGCAGCGCCTTGCGGTCCTGCATCAAGCCCTCGATGCACCAGGTCTCGACGGCGCCCGGGAAGCGTTCGCCCGCGGTCTTCTCACCGCGAATGACGGGCATCGCGAGCCAGTTCTCCGCGAAGTCGGCATAGACGTCGAGCATCCGCATCGTCTCCTCCTTCGCCTCCTCGGCGGTCGCGTGGGCGGTGTGGCCCTCCTGCCAGAGGAACTCGGCGGTGCGCAGGAAGAGCCGCGTGCGCATCTCCCACCGCACGACGTTCGCCCACTGGTTGATGAGGAGCGGCAGGTCGCGGTGGCTCTGCACCCACTTCGCGAAGGTCGCGCCGATGATCGTCTCGGAGGTCGGCCGCACGACGAGCGGCTCCTCGAGTTCACCGGCGGGAACAAGCTTGCCGCCGGGTCCCGCCTCGAGGCGGTGATGGGTGACCACCGCGCACTCCTTCGCGAAGCCCTCGACGTGCTCGGCCTCCTTCTCGAGGAAGGAGAGCGGGATGAAGAGCGGGA
>JBMSXH010000036.1:0-11389 GCA_049425445.1 Phycisphaerales bacterium
GGCTCGGCGAGGTCCTTCGCGCCGAGGCGCCGCGGGCGATCGCGGCGGGGGGATCCGCCGGCATCGTGGTCGCCTCGCTCTCGCTCGGAGAGGTCGCGCTGGCGAGCCGCATCGCGCCCCCAGGGGATGCCTCGATCGCGACGGCGGTGCTCAATGCGATCCACTATCAGCGCGGCGAGACGGTGGTGCTGGCGACGCTCGCGATGGCGGCGATCGGGCTTGCGGCGGCGGTCGTCGTGGCGGTGCTGACGAGGGGGCGTTCGCGCGGAGCGGTCGGCGCGACGATGCGTTCGCTCGCGCCGCTGCTCGTCCTGGTGATCGTCGGGTGCGGCGAGCGTGGAGAGCCTGCGGTGTCTCGCGAGCCGCGGGAAGCGGCGAACGAGTCGGATCTGCCGATGGCGATGGCGGTCGATCGAGTTCTTGGCGGACCCGGTTCGGTGCCGGGGCGATTCCGCAAGCCCCGCGCCCTCTCGATCGATCCGCAGGACGGCTCGTACTGGATCGTCGATCGCTCCGGTCGCGTCCAGCGCCTCGATCGCGAGGGAAAGGTCGTCGGCGGCTGGACGATGCCCGAGTTCCGGCTCGGATTCCCGACCGGGATCACCGTCGAGGCCGATGGCACGGTGCTTGTGCCCGACACGCACTACCACCGCGTGATCGCCTTCGATCGCGAGGGACGTGAACTTCGGCGCTTCGGGTCCTATGGCACCGAACCCGGCCGCTTCATCTACCCGACCGATGTGCTGCGGCTTCCAGACGGCAGGCTGCTCGTGAGCGAGTACGGCGGTGCCGATCGCGTGCAGGTGTTCACGCCGCAGGGCGAATTCCTCTTCGGATTCGACGGCTCGGAGACCGGCGAGCGGTTTCGCCGTCCGCAGTCGATGGCGATCCTCGGCGAGGAACTCTTCATCGCCGACAGCGGCAACCATCGGATCGTGGTGACCGACTTCGCGGGCCGGGTGCGGCGGATCCTCGCGGGGCTTGGTCGCGAGCCGGGACGAGTGGCGTACCCCTATGGACTCGCCTTCGACGCCGACGGCAAGCTGCTCGTCACCGAGTTCGGCAACAACCGCGTGCAGCGGCTCGATCCGGCGACCGGCGCGAGCCTTGGCGTCTGGGGCGGCTTCGGCAGCGCGCCGGGACGCCTCAAGTATCCTTGGGCGGTCGATGAGCGCGACGGCGTGGTCGCGGTGCTCGACTCGGGCAACGATCGGTTGGCGATCGCCGCGCCAGGGTCGATCGGCGAATCGCCGCGTCGGCCGCCGATCGCGGCGGAAGGGGATCGGGCACGGTGAGCGACTTTCCGATCCGATTCGAGCATCCAGGCTGGCTGCTGCTCCTGCTGCTGGTGCCGCTGGCGTGGTGGCTCGCCCGCCGTGCCGCCGGCACGCTGTCGCCGGCCCGACGCTGGATCTCGCTGGGGCTTCGCGCGATCGTGATCGTGCTGCTCGCGGCGGCGCTCGCCGAGCCGAGTTGGGTGAAGCGAAGCGACGATCTCGCGGTGATCGTGGTCGCCGACACGAGCCGATCGGTGCCGCGCGAGCTGTTGGCCGAGGCGGAGTCGTATCTCAAGGCGGCGGCCGATGCGCGGGAACGCCCGGAAGATCGCCTCGCACTCGTCACCGTCGCGAAGCGGGCCGAGGTCGCGGCGCTGCCGGAGGCTTCGACGGAACTCTCCTTTGGCGGGCATGCCGGCGCGGACGAGGCGACGAACCTCGCCGAGGGCGTGCGGATGGCCCTCGCGATCGTGCCCAAGGATGCCGCGGCGCGGATCGTGCTCGTCTCCGATGGCAACGAGACCGAGGAGCGGGTCGCGGAGGCGGCGGATCTCGCGCGGGCCAACGGCGTGCCGATCGACGTGCTGCCGATCCGCTATCGCCGCGACGGCGAAATCGTCTTCGAGGAGTTGCGGGCACCGACCCGCGCGAGGATCGGGCAGGTCGTCGATCTGCGGATGACGCTGCGAAGCCCCCGCGCCGCCACGGGCCGGATCGTGCTTCGCCACGACGGTCGTCTCATCGATCTCGATCCGGGCTCGCCGGGCACCTCGCTGCCGATTGCGCTCGACGCGGGCGTGAGCACCTTCCTCGTGCCGGTGATGCTCGATGGGGCCGGCGCGCATCGCTTCGAGGCGATCTTCGAGCCGGACGCGGACGCCGCCGACGCGGTCGAGGAGAACAACCGCGGCGCCGCAGTCGTCTTCGCCGGCGGCGAGGGACGGGTGCTCGTGCTCGGCGAGGGTGCCGAGGGCGAGGCGATCGAGGCGGCGCTTGCAAGCCGCGGGCTCGAGGTCGAGCGTCGCAGCATCGAGCAGCTGGCCGGAGCCGCGCCGGCGATCATCTCGGGCTTCGATCTCGTGGTGCTCGCGAACCTGCCGCGGTGGGCGATCGACATGGAGACCGATCGCTTTCTCGCAAGCTACGTGCACGATCTCGGCGGCGGGCTGCTGATGATGGGCGGCGACCGATCCTTCGGCGCCGGCGGCTGGATCGATTCGGAGACCGCGAAGGCGATTCCCGTGCAGATGGATCCGCCGCAGCAGCGTCAGCTCGTGCGCGGCGTGCTCGGGCTGATCCTGCACTCCTGCGAGATGGCCGAGGCGAACTACTGGAGCGAGCAGGTCGCGATCTCCGCGATCGACGCCCTCACGCCGGAGGACTACGTCGGCATCATCACCTTCGAATGGGGCGTCGCGAACGAGTGCAGCTGGGCGTTCCCGCTGCAGCCCGCCGGCGACAAGACCCGCGCGGTGGCCGCGGCGCGTCGGCTGAACGTCGGCGACATGCCCGACTTCGGCCCGGCGATGGAGCTCTACCTGCAGGGAGTGCGCGACCTCGAGGCCGAGGGTGGCGTGCGCTTCGGGCAGCGGCACGTGATCATCATCTCCGACGGCGACGCCTTTCCGCCGAGCGAGTCGCTGGTGCAGGAGTACATCGACGAGGACGTCACCGTCACCACGGTGATGGTCGCGGGCCACGGGTCGGCGATCGACCGCACCAACATGGAACGGCTCGCGGAATTCACCGGCGGCCGCTTCTACGAGGTCACCGATCCGAAGGCGTTGCCGGAGATCTTCATCAAGGAAGCGGTGGTGGTGAGCCGCTCGCTGATCGTCGAGCCCGAGCCGTTCGTGCCGACCTTCCGAAGCGACGCCGCGGGACCGATCCGAGAGGCACGGGCGGTGCCTCCGCTCGCCGGATACGTGCTGACCGTGCCCGCGGAGGGACTGGCCCGCGTCACGCTCGATCGACGGACCAGCGAGAGCGACGACCCGATTCTCGCGTGGTGGAACCACGGCACCGGCCGCGCGGTGGCGTTCACGAGCGAACAGGGCGGGCGCTGGGGCCGATCGTGGGCCGAGTGGCCCGGCGCTCCGGCGTTCTGGGAGGAGGTCGCGCGGTGGTCGATGCGCCCCGCCGCGCCGCGGGACGTGACGATCTCGACGCGGGTCGAGGGCGAGGAGGCGATCGTCGAGGTCGAGTCGTTCTCCGAGGACGGCGAAGCGCGGGGGTTCCTGCGGGCCGAAGGACGCATCGTGCAGCCCGATGGCCGCGTGGCCGCGCTGCCGCTTCGCCAGGCGGGGCCGGGTCGGGTGTCGGGACGCTTCCGACTCGAGGCGTTCGGGGCGCATCTCGTGAGCGTCGCGGTGCCGGGGCCCGATGGCCGCGCCGCGAACGTGCTCGGCGCGGTCACGGTGCCCTATCCGCGCGAGCATCTCGCCCAGCGCGACGACGAGGCGAGGCTCCGCGAGATCGCCGAGAAGACCGGCGGACGGGTGTTGGCGATCGGCGATCCGCGGGTGACGGAACTCTTCCTGCGCGAACTGATCACGGTGCCGATCGCCCCGAAGCGGGCGTGGGATCTGCTCGTGCTCGTCGCCCTGGGGCTCTTCCTGCTCGACGTCGCGGTGCGGAGGCTCGGGCTCGAGCCCGGCGAACTGCTCGCGCCGCTCGGGCGGCTCGTCGGAAGGAGGCCGGCACGCGGCGAGGCCTCCGTCGCCGCGTGGCAGCGGGCCCGCTCACGGGCGGGCGTCGAGCGCGGCGAGCCGGCGTCGGCGCCGCCCGAGGAGGGCACGAAGCGGCGGGGCCCTGATCTTCGCCCCTCGACCGCAGCCTCGACGCCGTCGACGTCATCGACGCCATCGGCGCCGACCCCGGGCGAGCCACCGGAGAGAAGTCCTGCGCCGGTGGAGACACCCACCGAGGACGACGGCCGCGCGACCTCGCGTCTGCTGCGGGCCAAGCGTCGGGCCCGCGGCGAGGAGAACGGAGGCGGCGATGGCTGACGTCGCCGCCGCGTCCGTCGAGGATCCGATCGAAGCGGTTCGCCGCGACTGCGAGGCGTTCCGGCGCCGCGTCGGGCTGCTTCGCGCCGAGATCGGTCAGGTGCTCGTCGGGCAGTCGAAGGTCGTCGCGGAGGTGCTCGTCGCGCTCTTCGCCAACGGCCACGTGCTGCTCGAGGGCCCGCCGGGGCTTGGCAAGACCCTGCTGGTGCGCACGCTCGCGGACGCCCTGAGCCTGCGCTTCGGCCGCGTGCAGTTCACGCCCGACCTGATGCCCGCGGACCTCACCGGCACGACGGTGATCGCCGACGATGGCGACGGCGGTTCGCGGCGGATCGAGTTCCGCGCGGGCCCGATCTTCACGAACCTGCTGCTCGCCGACGAGATCAACCGCGCGGCTCCGCGCACGCAGTCGGCGCTTCTCGAGGCGATGGCGGAGCGCTCGGTCTCCGCGGGAGGCGAGACCCGACACCTCGAGAAGCCGTTTCTCGTGCTCGCGACGCAGAACCCGATCGAGCAGGAGGGCACCTTCCCGCTGCCGGAGGCGCAGCTCGACCGGTTCCTGCTCAAGATCCTCGTGCCGCAGCCGAGTCGCGAGGAGCTCGACGAGATCCTGACCCGCACCACACGGGCGGAGTTCGCGAAGGCCTCGCCGCGCCTCGACGGCGCGGCGATCCTCGAGGCGCAGGCCCTCGCGAGGCGGGTGCATGTCGCGCCGCACATCGCCGACTATGCCGCGCGGCTCGTGCTCGCGACGCATCCGGGCGGGCCGCACGCGCCGCCGGAGATCGCGCGCCGCCTGCTGCTCGGCGCGAGCCCCCGCGGCCTGATCGCGCTCGTCTCGGCCGCGAAGGTCGCGGCGCTCCTCGACGGGCGCTACGCGGTCTCGGGCGACGACCTTCGCGCGATGGCGCTGCCGGCGCTTCGGCACCGGATCGTGCGGAGCTTCGAGTCGGAGTCTGCGCGGCAGAGCCCCGACGAGATCCTCCGGGACATCATCACCGCGGTGCCGCGCGAGCCGGCGGAGGCGTCGCCATGAGCGAGGAGACGCGCCCGATTCGCCGTGCCGGAAAGGTCGACGAACTGATCGACGGCGCCCTGATGGCGCGACTCGACCGGCTCGACGTCGTGAGCCGCAAGATCTTCTCCGGAAAGCTGCAGGGCGAGCGCCGCTCGAAGCGGCGTGGCCGCAGCGTCGAGTTCGCCGACTTCCGGCCGTACGTCCACGGCGACGATCTGCGGTTCGTCGACTGGAACATCTACGGGCGGCTCGACCGGCTCTTCCTCAAGATGTTCCTCGAGGAGGAGGACCTTTCGCTGCTCGTGGTGATCGACGCGAGCGCGTCGATGGCGTTCGGCGAGCCGGAGAAGTTCGCCTATGCCCAGCGTCTCGCGATGGCCCTCGGCTACGTCGGGCTCGTCAATCGAAACCGAGTGGCACTCGCCTCCTTCGGCGGTGCGGGTCTCTCCCGGCTTGCGAACCTCCGCGGCCGTGCGAAGACCCGCGAGATGGGCACCTGGCTGCTCGGGCTCGAGCCGGCGGGGGCCGCGGACTTCGCCGACTCGATGCGGTCGCTCGCGCTTTCCCGTCAGGGACGTGGCGTGATGGTGGTCCTGTCCGACTTCCTGCTTCGAGAGGGCTACGAGAAGGGCCTGACCTACGTGGCGGGCCGAGGCTACGACGTCTTCGCGATGCAGATCCTGTCGCCCGAGGAGACCGATCCCGCGGCGCACGGCATCTCCGGCGACTTGCGGCTCGTCGATCTCGAGAGTGCGGCGGAGGCGGAGGTGACCGCGACGCCGGCGGTGATCGCCCGCTACCGCGAGCGGCTCGAGGCGTACTGCGCGGGTCTGCGCGACTTCTGCGTGCGGCGCGGCATCGTGCATGTGCCGGTCGAGACGACGCAGCCGATCGACGAGCTGATGCTCGAGGTGCTGCGTAGACGGGGGCTTCTCAAGTGACGTGGCTCACGCCGCTGACCGGCCTGCTGGCGTTCGCGGCGGTGGTGCCGCCGCTGGTGGTGCTCTACTTCCTGCGCCTTCGCCGCAAGCGGCGCGAGATCTCCTCGACGCTGCTGTGGCGGCGATCGGTCGAGGATCTCGAGGCCAACGCGCCCTGGCAGCGGCTGCGTCCGAACCTGCTTCTGCTGCTGCAGCTGATGGTGCTGCTCGCCCTCGCGGCGGCGGTCGCCCAGCCGCTCGCCCAAGGCGGCTCTCGGAGCGGCCGCACCGTGATCCTCGTCGATCGCTCCGGATCGATGCAGGCGATCGACGAGGCGGGCGGCGCGACGCGGCTCGATCGTGCGAAGGCCGCCGCGGTGCGGCGGGTGGAGGCGGTGCTCGGCGGTGGCTGGCTGGGCGGCGGCGACGGGGAGGTGATGGTCATCGCCTTCGACGAGCGGGCGGAGGTGCGCTCGCCGTTCTCCGCCAACGCACGACAGGCGATCGAGGCGATTCGGGCGATCGAGCCGAGCGATGCCCGGAGCGAGCTGCGAGGTGCGCTCGAACTGGCGCGGGCGTTTGCGACCACCACCGATCCGGAAGCACCGCAGGAGGCGCCCGAGCCGATCTCGTTCGACCTCTTCTCCGACGGCCGTCTCGCCGACCTCTCGACCACCGTGCTGCGTTCGGGGGAGACGCTGCGGTTCGAGCCGATCGGCGAGGCGACCGGCAATGTCGGATTCGAGATCGCGGCGGCGGAGCGCCCCGCCAACCGACCAGGTGCGATCGCGGTCTTCGCGAGCCTCTTCAACGCGGGCTTCGAGCCGGTCTCGGTGCGGCCCGCATTCTCCGTGGACGGCGTGGTGCAGGCGGTGCGACCCGAGCCGGTCTCGATCGCCGCAGCGAGCACCGACGCGGTCACCGGTGCGGTGGTCCCCGGGCGAGCGGAGATCGCCTTCCTTCCCTTCGAACAGCCGCGCGAAGCGGTGATCACGCTGTCGATCGCGCCCGAAGCCGGGGCCACGCCGCGGGCGAACGGACTCGCATCCGACGATCGGGCCTCGCTGATCGTGCCGCCGCCCAAGCGGCTGCGGGTGCTGCGGGTCGGTCAGGCGGGCGGCGTGCTGTCGATGCTGCTCGACGGTCTGCCGCTCGCCGCCAACGACTCGATCTCCCGAAGCGAGTTCGAGGCGAAGGGCGAGTCGGCCACGCTCGGCTACGACGTCGTGATCCTCGACGGCGTCGTGCTCGCGTCGCTGCCGCCGGGCCGGTATCTCGCCTTCGGGCAGGCGGCGCCGATCGAGGGGCTCGACCCGCTGGGCGAGCGCCAAGGCGCGGCGGTCCGGTCGCTTCGGCGCGAACATCCGGTCTTCCGCAACGCGAACCTCGACGAGCTCTCGATCGGCACCTGGAGACTGATTGCGCCGCGGGGCGACGTCGAGGTGCTGGCGGAAGGGACTGGCGGACCGCTCGTGATGTGGGCCGATCGAGGCGAGGTGAAGGTGCTGCAGGTCGCCTTCGATCCGCTCGACAGCAACTGGCCGCTCCTTCGAAGCTTCGTCAACTTCATCGCGAACGCGATCGACCATCTCGGTTCGATCGACGACGCGGCGGCCGCGGCCGGACTCGAGCCCGGAGACACCCTCGTGGTGACGGTGCCGGTCGGCGCGACCGCCGTCGAGGTGGTGCCGCCCGAGGGCGAGGCGATCGCGATCGAGGCTTCGCCGAGCGGCGCCGTCGCGTGGGGACCGGTGCGACGCGCCGGCGTCCACGAGGTGCGCTGGCGTCGCGACGGCGTCGAGGAGCGTCGGTTCGTGGCGGTCAATCGGTTCGGCGGCGACGAAGGCCGCCTCGACGCGGCGGCGGCGATCGTCCTCGGCGACGAGCGGATCGAGGCGTCCTCCGGGCGCGGGGGCACGCTCGAACTCTGGCCGTGGCTGCTCGGCGCGGGACTCGTGCTGCTCTTCGTCGAGTGGATCGTCTACCAGCGCCGAGCGGCGGCGTAGGCGCGGCTCAGTCCGAACGTCGGGCGACGAGCACGTCGTTGAAGGCGGGGAGTCCGCTGTCGAAGCGGCTCGGCACCAGTTCCACCGCGAAGCCGAGTTCCTGCAGACGCTTCATCACCGGGTCCCGGTAGCCGTGCGGACGCGGCGGCGGATCGAAGGACCCCATCGGCGCGAGCCGAATCTCGCGATCGGCGACCCGGGCGATCTCCTCGATCGACCGAAGGTGGAACGCGAGATCGAACTCCTGGCCCGCGTAGAGCCCGCCGTCCTGGGTCGGCGCATAGCTGAAGAGGAAGTTCGCCGCGAAGACGCGATCGAAGGCGCGGTCCGGAAAGGGGAGCGTCGGCAGCGAGGCGGCGACGTAGCGGCCGTCGTGGCGGTGGGCTTCGTAGTCGGTGAGGAACCGGGCCAGGGCGCGATGACGCGCTTCGAGGAATCCCTCTCGATCCCGGAACGTGAGGCTCTCCGGGCGATCTCGAATCAGCCGCTCGCAGCGGGCGAGGCACTCGGTTCCGATCGCTCGCAGCTCCGCGGGCGAGGCGGTGAAGCGCGGATCGAGACCCACGACGTCGCAGCCGGCCTCGCAGGCTTCCGCGACGAAGCTGTCCGGCCCACTCGGGCAGTCGAGGGTGCGTCCCTCGCGCAGCGACTCGAGCGAGACCGCGAACATCTCGAGGCACTCTTCGAGCGTTCGTCCGAAGAACTCGACGGTCTCGAGTCGAAGGCCGCCGCTCAATGCGGTCCGCCGATCACGATCGGCCGGCGAGCAGGGCCTCGTCGACGCCGAGGTACTCGTGCATGTGGCGGTCGTAGGTCGCCGCGTCGTTCTCGCGGGAGAGATCGAGCCGCAGTTCGTTGATCACCTTGGTGCCTTGGCGGATCCACTCCTGCCAGGTCTCCTCGGCGATGTTGGCATGGATCCAGGCGCCGACCGGGCCCTTGAAGGGAGGCTTCGCCATCTGGTGGCCGGCGCGGCCGGTCCGCTGGCAGATGAAGGTGCCGGACTCGCGAAGCTTCGACGCGGCGGCTTCGACCTCGGCGGCGAGCTTGGGAGGCTCGCGGCCGATCGACTCGAGCAGCTTGGCGATCGCCTCCTGCGGCATGCGGTCGCCCTTGGCGGCGGCGACCTCGTAGCCCTTCGTGAGCACCTCGACCGCCTTGTCGGCCCAGCCTGCGTCGATCATCGACTGGCCGCACAACTGGTAGGCCTTGCTCATCTCGGGGGCGATCGCCACGCACGCCTCGAAACTCTTGGCGGCCTCCGCGGCGCGGCCCGCCTGCAGGTAGGCGTTGCCGAGGGAGAAGTGGGCCATCTCGTTGTCGGGATCGGCGGAAGCCATCCGTTCGAATTGGGCGATGCGGCGTTCGAGGTCTGGGGTCATGGGCTCAAGAAGAGGAGTAAGGAGTAAGGAGAAAGGAGAGAGGAGAGAGGAGGAGACGGAACCTCGGACGGAGCTCCAGTTGCCAACCTCGCGTCGAGGGCGATCATACGTCTCCGACTCCCGGGCTTCGGAGGCATGTCGCCGACCGATGCACGCGAACGACGAGAGCCCGTGCCTTCGTGAGCCTGCTCGCCACCGAACTCGCCGGAGTCCGCCTCGCCAACCCCGTGGTGCTCGCCGCGGGCACGTGCGGCTATGGCCCCGAGGTCGCCGACTTCATGGATCCGCGTGGCCTCGGCGCGGTCACCACGAAGTCGATCACGCCCGAGTCGCGCGAAGGCCATCCGCCGTGGCGGGTGATCGACGTGCCCGGCGGCATGATGAACGCGATCGGGCTCGCGAACCTCGGGCTCGAGCGGTTCCTCGCCGAGAAGGTGCCGGCGATCGCCGCGATGCCGACGATCGCCATCGGTTCGATCGCGGGACACTCGGTCGCGGACTACGTCGCCGTCGCCGCGGCGTTCGACCCGATCGACACGCTGCCGATCGTCGAACTCAACGTCTCCTGCCCCAACACCGCCGACGGCCGGCAATTCGGCCACGATCCGCAGGCGCTGAAGACCGTGCTCGGCGAGGTGCGTCCGGTGCTCCCGCGCACGAAGATCCTCGTGAAGCTCGCGCCCGACGCGCCGGATCCGATCGCGATGGCGGCAGCAGCGATCGAGGCGGGTGCCGACGGCCTCACCATCTCGAACACCTGGCCCGCGATGGCGATCGACGTCGACTCGCGGAAGCCGCGGCTCTCCGCCGGACGCGGCGGCCTGAGCGGGCCGGCGGTGCATCCGCTCGCGGTGCGCCTCGTCTTCGCGATCCATCGCGCGGTCGCAGGGCCCGCGAAGGTTCCGATCATCGGCCTCGGCGGCGTGCTGCACTGGCGAGACGCCGCGGAGTTCATCCTCGCCGGCGCGACCGCGGTCGGGATCGGCACGGCACTCTTCGTCGATCCGCGGATTCCGCGTCGGGTCGTGAAGGGGCTCGAGGGCTGGGTGAAGGCGCAGGGCTGCACAAACGTCGCGGAGCTCGTGGGAAGGGTCGACGCGTGATCCGCCGCGAGGAGCGCGACCGCTTCGATCGCCTGCTGCAGAAGGTGATCGACGAGCTGCCGGCGGCGATCCGGGATCTGCTCGAGGAGGCTCCGGTCTACGTCGACGACATCCCGCCCGAGTCGGTCATGCGGGAGTTCGGCGTCGAGGATCCGGCGGACCTCTGCGGGCTGCACTCGGGCGTGCCGCTCACCGAGCGAAGCGTGGGCGACCCCGGAGGCCACGTGGAGACGATCTCGCTCTACCGGCTCGGGATCGTCGAGGCGGCGGGGGGCTGGCGGCGGTGGACCGACGACGAGGGGCAGGTCTGGGGTGGCGTCGACCGGGTCCGCGAGGAGATCCGGATCACGCTGCTGCACGAGATCGGGCACCATTTCGGGCTGGGCGAGGAGGATCTCGACCGGCTCGGATTCGGCTGAGCGAGCCGCGGTTCGAGGGACCGATCGCCCGAAATGTCCTGTAACCCGAGACTCGCGGATCTGGGCGGCCGATGACTCCAACTTCGGGATCCGGCGAAGGATCGGACTCGCCCCCGGAGGTAGGATCTCTCCATGACTCCCCAGACCCTGCAGAACACCGCTCCCACCGCCTCGGCCGACGAGGCGTTCACCGCCGAGGACCGCGCGAAGCTCATCGCCGACGTCGAGGCCTACTGCGAGGAACTCCGTCCGATCG
>JBMSXH010000037.1:0-11378 GCA_049425445.1 Phycisphaerales bacterium
GCCGATCTCGTCGTGTTCGGTCCTGGATTTCGCTCGGGAAGGAGCTTCGCCGCGCCGAGCCGATTCTGGCGGCGCTGCGCACCGCACGGGAACGGTTGCCGGTTCGGGTGGCCGACGACGATGACCACGCCGTCGCTTCGGCCCCTTCGGTGCTTCGAAGCCGACTTCGCGACGAACTGTCCGCAGGGATCAGAAGCCTGATCGCCGCGTCGTAGGGCGGCCTGTTCGCGACGACGGCGCCCGGTCTCCTACCGCCGCTCGCCCGTCAGCATCGCCTCGATCTCTTCGCGGCTCGGCAGCGACGGGATCGCGCCAATCCGCGTCGCCGCGATCGCACCGGCGGCACCGCCCTCGCGAAGCGCCGTTTCGACGTCCGTGCCACGCGCGATCGCCGCGGCCATCGCGCCGACGAAGGCGTCGCCGCACCCGACGGTGTCCACCGCCTCGACCGCGAAGGCAGCCTGGGTCCAGCGCTTCGCGCCGTGGCCGGCGATCACGCCCTCCGGCCCGATCGTCACGACGATCAGCGCCTTCGGAAGGCGCAGACACAGCCGCTCGAGCGCCTCGCGAGGCTCGGCGACTCCGCCGATCGCCGCGGCCTCGTGTTCGTTGACGATGAGCACGTCGACGAGTTCGAGCATCGCCCTCGGCACGGCCGGGCTCGCCGGCGCCGCGTTCAGCCAGATCACGCCGCCGATGGCCCGCGCCGACTCGATCGTCGTCCCGAGCAGCGCCGTCTCGTTCTGGAGCAGCACCAGATCTCCCGGTCGCACGTCGCGCAGCGCGCGGTCGAGATCGTCGCGATCGAAGCGACCATTGGCCTCCGGCACGATCGCGATCGCGTTCTCGCCGCTTGCCGCGACCTGCACGAACGCGGTGCCGCTCGCACCTTCGTCGATGCGGCTCGGCGCGACGTCGACGCCGCGGGCGGACAGCGCCTCGAGCACGAACGCGCCGTCGGCACCGGTCCTCGCCGCGAACATCACCGTGGCGCCGGCGAGCGCCGCCGCAGCGGCCTGATTCGCGCCCTTGCCTCCCGGATGCACCTCGATCGAGTTCGCGGCGAGCGTCTCGCCGGGCCGAACGATCGTCGGCACCCTCACGACGCGATCGACCATGACCGAGCCGATCACGACGATCTTCGGGTCCGGGGCCCCGCTCATTGGACGTCGCGCCGGCACCGTTCCCGAAACCTGTTCATGAGAGCCGCTCGCGCCAGCTCTGCATCCGCGCGTGATCGGTCAGATCGAAGGAGAGCGGCGTCACCGTGACCGCGGGGTCCCACAGCGCCTCGACGTCGGTGCCCTCGGCGGTGTGGGCGAACTCCATGCCGTTGCCCTTCGGCCAGTAGTAGATCTGACCGCTCGGGCTCTCGCGGCGTTCGTAGGTGTCGACCCCCGGGGCGGTGTTCATCGGCACCACCCGGATCGGCGGCATCGGGCAGTCGTCCCGCTCGGTGCGGGGGATGTTCACGTTGACCACCGTGTGCGGATCGAGCGGGCGCTCGAGCACGCGGTCGATCGCCTGCCGCGCGATCCACGCGGCGCGGTCGAAGCGGGTCTTCGGTCCGTCGCCGATGTGCAGGCTCACCGCGATCGCCGGGACCCCGAGGAACGCGCTCTCCACCGCCGCCGCGACGGTGCCCGAATAGATCACGTTGATGCCGACGTTCGCGCCCACGTTCATGCCGCTGATGGTGACGTCGGGCCGCGACCCCTCGCCATGCAGCTCCTCCCAGAGGCTTCGCAGCGCAACCTTGGTGCAGTCGGCCGGACGCCCATCGACCGCCCAGCCCGACATCGTGCCGTTGATCCGGACGTGTCGGCTCATGAGCGGCGCGTGGAAGGTCACGCCGTGCCCCGCCGCGGACTGCACGGTGGCCGGGGCGACGGTGGTGATCTCCCCGAGGCCTTCGAGCGCCGCGTGCAGCGCGACGATGCCGGGAGCGTGGATGCCGTCGTCGTTGGTGAGCAGGATCTTCATGAGGTCGGAAGGTTCTCGGATCGGATGGAGGACGGCGAGGTGCCCACGCCATCCTCGACGAAGGGCACGATCTCGCCGCGGATGGCGGGCGTGTGGACGTTGGGCTCGAGCACGTAGCTGCGGCCGCCCCAGCGCACCGGCTTGCGCTGTTCGAGGTCACGCGCGCCGCGGCGAAGCTCGTTGGCGAGGATCAGCGATCCGAGGGGAAACCACGGCATCGCCGGTCGGGGCATCGCCATCGAGCGGTAGATCGCCGCGAGGGCGAGGCTCTGCATCGCGGTCGCCGCGACGCCCAGCGCCGCCAGGGCGACCGCCTGCGGCCACTCGCCGCGGCCCGCCGCGTGCGCGGAGAGCGCCAGCGCCGCGACGATCGCCACCGGCAGCAGCGCCGAACCCGCCGCCCGCATGGCGTAGCGGCGAAGTCGCGCCGGAGACCGGTGGCACGCCTCGATGAAGATCCGCCGCCAGCCTCGCCGCATCGCGTCGAACGACGGATACATGCTGACGCCCATCAGGTCCTTCGCGGTGGCCACGCCGATGCGTCCCCCCCGCATTCGGGCGAGCCTCGCGAAGGCGAGATCCTCGAGCAGATCGTCGCGAACCGATGCGTGACCGCCGATCGACTCGTAGAGGCTCCGGCTGAAGAGCATGAACTGGCCGTTGGCGAAGGCCCGCGGGGCCTCGGTCCGGTTGGCGCGGTCGAGCGGGAAGATCCGAAGCAGGCCGAACGCCGCCGCGGGCTGCAGCACCCGCTCGAACCACGCCCCGCTGTCGAGACGCCCCACGAGGCTCAGCAGCCCGCATCCCCGCGCGATCGCCGTGGCGAGCGAGGCCCGCACGAGCTGCGGCGCGAACTCGACGTCGGCGTCGCTGAAGAGGAGCCAGTCCCCGGTGGCGACCTTGGCGCCGATCCACGCCGCGTGGCACTTGCCGGCCCACTCGTCCGGGCAGTGGTCGTTCTCGACGATCCGAACGCGGGGATCGTCGCCCACCGCGGCGCGAAGCCGCTCGAGCGTGCGGTCGCTGCAACGGTCGAGCACGAACACGATCTCGAGGTCGGCATGGTCCTGCGAGCGAAGCGCGTTCGCGCAGTCGGCGATCACCCGCTCCTCGTTGTGGGCGGGCACGATCACGCTCACGCGAGCCGAAGTCGGCCGACCCATCGCAAGTCCCGCCTCCACCGCGGGCACCTGCGGCATCATCCGCCGGACCCTCCAGAGGACCACCGCCCAGTAGGCGATGCCGCCAGCACATCCTCCGGCCGCGAGCAGCGCGAGGAGGATCAGCCAGATGTTCGAAGGCGTCTCAGGTGAAGGCACGACGGCAGCGAGGTTTGCGCACAGGCGCTCGACGGGAGAGGAGAAGAGTGTATTCGCCCGGCTTCGGATCGATCGACGATCTGCGAAGATGTCGTCCTCCCGCATCCCCGAACGATCGAGGCCTTCGTCCGCATGTGTGCCGCCAAGCCGAACCACCGTCGCGAGGAGCCGGCGCCCCCGCCGTCCTCCGAACTGTCCGACGAGGTGCCGATCCTCGATCGCGCCGCATCGCGCTCGCTCGACGAGGCGATGACGACCAGGCTCGGCGTCCCCACGATCCTTCTCATGGAGCACGCCTCGCTCGGTCTCGCCGGCGAGATCCTCGACCGCATCGAGTCCGGCGAGTTCCCGCGGCCGACCGCGGCCAGGCCATGCCTCATCCTGTGCGGTCCGGGGAACAACGGCGGCGACGGATGGGCGGCGGCGAGGCACCTCGCGCTCGAGGGCGTGCCGGTTCGGATCGCGGAACTGGCTCCGCCCAAGGCCGGCAGCGATGCCGATCGGATGCGGACGATCGCCCTTCGCTTCGCCGAGGTCGGCCTTCCGATCGAGCAGGCCGCGGGCGACCCGGACCTCTGGCCGCGGCAGCCCGCGATCGTCGTCGACGCCCTCTTCGGCACCGGCCTCGATCGACCGCTCGCCGACACGGCGCTCGCCTGGGTCGAGGCGATCAACCGATTCGAGGCGCCGATCGTCGCGGCGGATCTTCCGTCGGGCATCGACGCCGACCGTGGCGCCGTGCTCGGCGGCGCGGTCCGGGCGACGCTGACCGTCACCTTCGCCGCGGCGAAGCCCGCGATGCGATCGCTCGCAGCCCAGCCGTTCCTCGGCGAGATCTCGGTGGTCTCGATCGGAGAGCCCGACGCCCTGCTCGCGACCTTCGCCTCCGGCAAGGACCGCCGAGGCGCCGACGAGCCTCGCGCCGCGACCCGTCCGCCTCGCACCGGCCGGAAGCCGCGCGAGGGCGACGTATGATCGCTCCGCGTCGCCCGCACTTCCGCGGCTTCGCCCGCGGCTTCCGTGCATGGTCTACGCGTCTCTCCTCGCCAACCGCTACCTGACCTCCCGAGTCATTCCGCTGATCGCGGTGCTCGCGGTCGCCCTCAACGTGGCGCTCGTGGTGATCGTGGTCTCGGTCATGACCGGCTTCCTCGACATGCTCCGCAACAGCGGACGCACGCTCATGGGCGATGTCGTCGTCACCCACGAGATCGTGGGAATCCCCGACTACGAGCGATTCCTCGAGGTGCTCGGCGAGACGCCCGGCGTGGTCGCGGCGAGTCCCCTGATCGAGACCTTCGGACTCGTGCGACTTCCCTACGGACGCGACGGCGAAAGCCGGGTCGAGCCGGTGCAGGTCTGGGCGGTCGATCCCCGCTCGCTCGCCAAGGTGACCGGCTTCGCGGAGTCGGTCTACTGGAAGGCGCCGAGCGAGGCCGAGCGGGACGCGATGCAGGAGGACGATCCTCGGCTCGAGGAGGCATCCCATCGCCTCGACGACGCGTTGGCGCTCAACGACCCGGACACCGACGCCTCGATCGTGCTCGGCATCGAGATCTCCCCGTTCAATCGCCGCACCCGCGACGGCAGCTACCGCCCCGAGCCCCCCGCGGCGTGGATGCCGCTCCACGACGTGACGCTGTCGCTCGTTCCGGTCTCCTCCGGCGGCCGCATCTCCGAGCCGCGCGAAGGGCGCTTCCGCATCGCGAACGAGTTCCAGAGCAAGGTCTATCAGGTCGACAGCCAGCGGGTCCTGATCGGGCTCGCCGAAGGCCAGCGCCTGCTTCGCATGGCGGAAGGACCGCTCTACGACCCGAGCGGCGAACTCGACGAGGATGGCCGACCGCTTCGCATCGGCACCAGCCCCGCGCGGGCGACGACGATCCTCGTGCGCGGCGAGGACGGCGTCCCCCCGGCCGAACTCAAGATGCGGGTCGCCACCGCGTACGACCGCTTCCTCGCCGAGCGCAAGGCCGATCCGGAGGCCAAGGTGAAGCCACCCTCCTTCGTCGACATCCAGACGTGGGAGGAGCGGCTCATCGACCTGATCGCGCCGGTCGAGAAGGAGCGCGATCTCATGAACGTGCTCTTCTCGATCATCTACGTGGTGAGCGCGGGGCTCGTCCTCTCGATCTTCTGGGCGATCGTGCACGAGAAGAGCCGCGACATCGGCATCCTGCGGGCCGTCGGCGCCTCGCGGCTCGGAGTGCTGTGGATCTTCCTCCGCTGGGGCCTGGTGCTCGGCGTGATCGGCGCGTTCGTGGGGCTCGGTCTCGGCTCGCTCGTGGTCGACAACATCAACGCGATCCACGACGCCATGGGCGAACCGGCCCCGGGCTGGTCGATCGCGGTGGCGGCGACGCTCGCCGCGGCCGCCCTGATCGCGACGGTCTACTCCGCGATCCGCGGTTCGCTCCTGCATGGCCTGATCTGGTCGCTCGCGACGGTCCTGCTCGGACTGATCGCGTTGGGGCTCCTGCGCCACGAAGGCGCGGTGATGTGGGATCCGAGCGTCTACTACTTCGACCGCATCCCGAGTCGCGTGGATCTCTGGCGCGCCGGCTTCACGATGATCGGCGCGGTCGTCTTCAGCCTGCTCGGCGCGGCGATCCCCGCCGCGAAGGCCGCCGACGTCGATCCGGTGAGGGCGCTTCGCTATGAGTGAGGCCCCCCCGACGACCGCCGCCGGCGCGGTGCCGCTTCTCGAAGCCGCGGAGGTCCGCAAGACCTACCAGCTCGGCACCACGCAGGTGCCGGTGCTGCACGGCGCGTCGCTCTCGGTGCGCGAGGGCGAGTGGCTCGCCGTGATGGGCTCGAGCGGCTCGGGCAAGAGCACGCTGCTCCACATTCTCGGCGGCCTCGATCGCGCCGATCGAGGCGGCGGCGAGGTGCGCTTCCGCGGGACCGCGGTCGGATCGATGGGCAACCGCGCGCTCGACCGCTACCGCAACCACCATGTCGGCTTCGTCTTCCAGTTCTATCACCTGCTCCCCGAACTCTCGGTGCTCGAGAACGCGATGCTGCCGGGCATGGTCGGCCGCGTGCCGTTCGCGTGGCGGGCCCAGCGGCATCTGCTCGTCGAACGCGCCACCGAACTGCTCGAGCGGTTCGGACTCTCGCATCGGCTGAAGCATCGCCCGCGCGAACTCTCCGGCGGCGAGCGCCAACGGGTCGCGATCGCCCGCGCCCTCGTCAACCGACCGCAGGCGCTGCTCGCCGACGAGCCCACCGGCAACCTCGACAGCCGCACCGGCGGCGAGATCCTCGACCTGCTCGGCGAGGAGCACCGCCGCGGCCTCGCGATCGTGATGGTGACCCACGACGCGTCGATCGCCGATCGCGCCGATCGCACGCTGTGGCTGCGGGACGGACGGGTCGTCGCCGGCTCGTGAGCCTCCCGCGACCTCCCCGCGTCGGGACAAACCGGCTACGCTTCCTCCGCCTTCGCCCCGATTGCGGCCGGTCCGCTCGGACCCCTGGCCCTCGTGTTCCCGCCTCCGCCCTCCCGAGCCCCGAAAGGAGCCCGACATGATGCAGCAGACCCCGAACGCCATCGATGACATCGTCCGCGGACGCGTGGGATGGGTCCGCGATGGGCGGATCGGGCTGCGGATCGACGGGAGCGACTACGAACTCCATCTGACGCTCAAGGGCGATCCGCACGGGGTTCCGGCGGAAGGCAAGCGGGTTCGGGGCGTCATCCGCGGGCAGGCCCTCAAGATCAACGTCGCGCTCGCGGGAGGCCAGTTCATCGAGCCCGTCCTCGGCCATCCGCGGATCGTGAACGGCGTCGTCGTCGCGGTCGATCCGGCGGAGAACCGGATCCTCGCCCACGTGGTGGTTCCGATGTGGGTGGATGTCGCGGAAGGGCAGTCGGCCCGCGACTTCTCGACCGGCCAGCTCGTCAACTTCTACTTCGCGAGCGGCGTCTCCTTCACGCCCATCGTCGACTGAGCCTCTTCGCGCAACGCCCTCAGTAGCATGACCGCTTCCTTCGAAGGAGGCGTCATGGCGAAGAAGCGTTCAGGCGGCAAGGCTGCATCGACCCGTTCCAGAGGCGTCGCCGCGACCGGCGGATCGTCGCCGATCCGCGTCGCGATCGTCGGCACCAAGTTCATGGGCCGCGCCCACTCGACGGGCTGGAACGGCGCGAACCGCTTCTTCGACCTTCCGCGGCCGATCGAACTCGCCGCCGCCGCCGGGCGCGACGAGCGCGAGACCGCCGCCTTCGCGAAGCGCTGGGGTTGGAATCGCGCCACCACCGACTGGCGGAGTCTTCTCGAAGGCGACGGCGTCGACCTCGTCGACGTCGCCACGCCCAACAACCTGCATGCGGAGATGTCGATCGCGGCGCTCGAGGCCGGCAAGCACGTCGCCTGCGAGAAGCCGCTTGCAGCCACGCTCGACCAGGCTCGGGCGATGGTCGACGCCGCGAAGAAGGCCGCCAAGCGCGGGCTCCGTACCTACGTCTGGTTCAACTACCGGCGCTGCCCGGCGATCGCGTTCGCGCGGCAGCTCGTCAAGGAGGGTCGGCTCGGCCCGCTCTTCCACGTGCGGGCGAGCTACCTGCAGGACTGGGGGCGCGCCGGCACGCCGCTTCTGTGGCGCTTCGACTCCAAGGTCGCCGGCTCGGGCGCCCACGGCGATCTCAACGCCCACATCATCGACATGGCGCGGTTCATCACCGGCGAGGAGTTCAGCGAGGTCTCGGGCGCGATCGAGAAGACCTTCGTCGTCGATCGCGAGATCCCCGGCGGAGGCGGCGGCGCGATCTCGGGCAAGGGCGGGAAGAAGTCCGCGAAGCGCGGCCGGAGCACCGTCGACGACTGCGTGCTCTTCCTCGCGCGGTTCAGCGGCGGCGCGGTCGGCACCTTCGAGGCGACGCGGCTTGCGACCGGCAACCAGAACCGCAACCAGATCGAGGTGAACGGCGAGAAGGGCTCGATCCGCTTCGACTTCGAGCGCATGAACGAACTGCTCTGGTGGGACGACACGCTGCCGTCGAAGCTCCGCGGCTGGAGCCGCATCATGTGCACCAACGGCGGCGACCATCCCTATGCGAGCGCGTACTGGCCACCTGCGCACCTGATCGGCTACGAGCACGGCTTCGTCAGCGAGTGCGCCGACATCGCCCTCGACCTCGCCGACCGCACGCCGGTCGCGCCGATCCCGGACTTCGCCGACGCCTACGAGACCCAGCGGGTGCTCGAGGCGGCGATCCGGTCCGCGCGCGAGCGGCGTCCGGTGGCGATCCGCGAGGTCAAGTAGCCGAGGCTCGGCCCAGGGAATCGTGCCGCCGCGCGAGCGGACGAATCGAGGGCGCGATGCGGCCACCGACCCGGACCGTGCACGCCGGCCCGGCGATCTCACACGCCGTCGGCTTCCCGATCGAATCGAGGATCGCCACGACGCGATCCTGCGGCCCGATGGTCGGTGACGAACCTCCGACGCGATCCTTGAACCCCCTCCCCGCCCCCCCGTACGATCTCCGCCCCTCGCGGCGGTCAGATCGCCGCGAGTTCCGCCTTGCAGACGGATCTCCGTGTTGACCGACCACGCCGCCATCGCCGATCGCGCCGCCCGCTCCGCGGGACGAGCCCTCGGGGCCCTTCGCAGCCTGCAGAAGAAGGACGGGCACTGGTGCGCCGAGCTCGAGGGCGACTCGATCCTGCAGAGCGAGTACCTGCTGATGAAGTGGATCCTCCGCCAGGAGGACCAGCCGCTCGCCGATGGCCGTGGCCCCGAGGCCCTGCGACGCATCGCCGACCAGCTCCGCCATCAGCAGCGCGCCGACGGCGGCTGGGGGCAGTACCCCGGCTCGGGCATCGACGTGAGCGCGACGGTCAAGGGCTACTTCGTCCTGAAGCTCTTCGGCGACTCGATCGACGCCCCGCACATGCGGAAGGCCCGCGAGCGGGTCCACGAGCTCGGCGGCGCCGAGCGCATCAACACCTACAGCCGCTTCTTCCTCGCGTGCCTCGGGCAGGTCTCGTGGAAGGCGATGCCGGAGATCCCGCCCGAGATCGTGCTGCTGCCGCGATGGTGCTACTTCCACCTCGACAAGGTCGCGGCGTGGACCCGCACCATGATCGTGCCGCTCGCGGTGACGAGCGCCCTGCGTCCGGTGCGCGAGCTGCCGAAGCAGCTGCACATCGACGAGCTCTACCTCGACGAGAAGGCGCGGCATCGGCTTCCGATGAAGGCCGACTCGCCCGCGTTCTGGCGGGGCTTCTTCAAGGTCGTCGACACGATGCTCAAGGGCGCGCGAGCCCTCGGCGGCAGCCCGTGGCGCAAGCGTTCGATCGAGCGCTGCCTCTCCTGGATCGAGGAGCGCGCCGGCCAGGACGCGCCGGCGCCCACCTCGGGCCTCGGCGCCATCTTCCCGCCGATGGTCTATTGGCAGATCGTGATGCACGCCCTCGGGCGGCGCCGCAGCGATCCGCTCGTCGCCCGGGCGGAGCGTGAACTCGACGAATTCATGATCGAGGACGAGGCGAGCGGGCGCATCCGGCTGCAGCCGTGCTTCTCGCCGGTGTGGGACACCGGCATCGCCCTGTACGCGCTCGCCGACTGCGGCCTCGACGAGTCCGACGCCTCGGCCTCGCGGGCTGCGGCGTGGCTTCGATCGAAGGAATGCACCTTCCGCGGCGACTGGATCCGCAACGTGCCCGGCGGGCCGCGCGGCAGCGGCTGGTTCTTCGAGTACGACAACGCGTGGTATCCCGACGTCGACGACACCGCGATGGTCGCGATGGCCCTCGAGCGCACCGGCGGCGAGCCGAACACCGCCGCGGGGCGTCGCGGCGTCGAGTGGATCCTCTCGATGCAGAACGCCGACGGCGGCTGGGCGGCGTTCGACCGCACCGAGCACCGCGCGATCCTCGAATACGTGCCGTTCGCCGACCACAACGCGATGCAGGATCCCTCCTGCCCCGACATCACCGGCCGCGTGCTCGAGTGCCTCTCCTGGCACGGCCTCGATCGCAGCAACCCCTCGATCGAACGGGCGATCCGCTACATCAAGGGCCATCAGCGCGCCGACGGCTGGTTCTTCGGCCGCTGGGGCGTCAACGGGATCTACGGCACCTGGCAGGCGGTGATCGGTCCGATCCGCTGCGGCGAGCCGCGCTCGAGCGCGTGGATCCAGCGGGCCGGCGCGTGGATCAAGTCGATCCAGAAGGAGGACGGCTCCTTCGGCGAGACCGCGAACTCCTACGAGGACGAGTCGCTCGTCGGCAGCGGACCCTCGACCGCGTCGCAGACCGCGTGGGCCGCGATGATCCTGCAGGAGGTCTACGGGCCGAACGATCCCGATCTTGTCCGCGCGATCGCGTGGCTCTGCGCGACGCAACTCGACGACGAGGCCGCGGCCGATCCGTCACGCAATCCCGACGGCGATCCGAGCGGATCGTGGTGCGAGACCGAGTTCACCGGCACCGGCTTCCCGAAGGTCTTCTACCTGCGCTACCACCTCTACCGGCTCTACTTCCCGCTGATGGCGCTGGGGCGGTTCGTGAAGGCGCACGGCGGTGCCGTCGTCGCGCATCGGGACGAGCTGCTCGCCGCGAGGGCGTGAACGGCACGTCGATCGCGGAAGGCGTGGCTGGACCTTGATCGGACCCACCGCGTGGACGGGCCGCGCCTGCGGACGCCTGGGGAAGGTCGGAGACGCCCGCAAGCCGTCCTTGACGGCGCCGCTGAGTTCGCGACGTCACCGAGACGGGATCGGTTCCACACGTACCACCGCGACTTCGCCGCCTCGGGCCATGATTCGTCTGGTCGCCCGGGGCAGCATTGCATCGGCGAACGCGTCGCATCCGCCCTCACCCCATCCTCTTCATGACCTCGGCGACGCATTGCAGGTCGCGTTCGGCGTAGACCTCGTCGGTGAGCCATGATCCGGGTGGCACTGAATGCCCGAGCGTCGCGGCGGCGGCCCATGCTTGCGAGATCGTCGGTCGAACTCTCGGCCGATCTGCCCGCCTGCGGTGCGGCGCACCTCGTGGAACCGCCACCGGTGATCCGTGGTCGGCGACTCCTGGGAACGACGGCGCTAGGCGAGTGTCCTGGCCAGCC
>JBMSXH010000038.1:0-11039 GCA_049425445.1 Phycisphaerales bacterium
CGACGCCGGTCTCGGTGCTGCCGCCGTTGTAGCCGCCGAAGCAGAAGGCGATCTGCCGACCGGCATTCGGGCCTTCGGTGAAGGTCACGATCTGCGCGTCGTGCACGTAGCGATCGGCCCATGCGCCGACCTGCGGAGGATTGGTGGGGTTGGCGTTGAGGTCGTAGATCCGAAGCCCGTTGCTGCCCCCGCCGCACCGGTAGAGGAATCCCGAGACGTCGTCGATCGCGACGTTGTGGCTCGACGCGGTTCCGCCGGCGGTCTGCTGCCCGGCGAGGGTGACGATGCCCGAGTCGATCTGCGTCAGATCGAAGATCTGGATGCCGCCGCCCCCTTCGCTGACGGCGTAGGCGTACTCCCCGAACACCTTCATGTCGCGCCAGAGGCTCGTCGGGCCGGAGAGAAAGGCCACCACCTGGGTGCTGCCGGGATTGGTCACCTCCGCGAAGCCGGTGCCGTTGTTGAGTCCGATGATCGCGTACTCGCGACCCGCCGGACTGGTGTAGCCCCAGCAGTCGTTGCCGCTGCTGGCCGCCGAGGAGAACTCCGCGAGCGGAAGCCAGGTCATCAGCGTCATGCCTTCGCTGTCGAACACGCCTCCCGCGACACCACCCTCATCCGCTCGATAGGCCTCGGCTCGGACTGGAGGCTCGACGCCACGGGCCTTTGGATCGTCTTCATGGGCGACGGTCGTGCCATGGAGCGCCACGACCGCGAAGCACGCGGCGAGACCGAGGGAGCGGAGATGGGGCATGAACGAGAGCTCCTGGACGAATGGGACGCGACCGGGGGTCGAGGGCTGCCAGGGCCGCCTCGAACCGAACCTCCAACACCGCGAGGACGACGGACTCGTACGCCCAAACCGGGCGGCGGTTCCACCGTCTCCGACGGACCCCCGGACTCACCAAGCCAAGTCTAAAGCGTGTTCCAGTCCGGACCAGCGAGATCTGCGCGAACGGCGGCGCCTGCCCGGGACTCGCGGGGATCGAAGGTCCGATCAGAGCGAGGGAGGCCTTGCCCAATCCCCTTCCGACCCCGCCCCGTCGAGGGAACGCAGGAACGCGAGCAGCGCCGCGGACTCCGCCTCCGACAGTTCGAGCGGGGCGAGGACCTGCTCGCGATGGTGATCGAGCTGCACCGCGCCTTCGAGGGTCGAGTAGAACCGGACCACCGACTCGAGGTCGGGCATCTGCCCGGCGTGCATGTAGGGCGCCGTGCGACCGACGTGCCGAAGGCTCGGGGTGCGGAACGCCCCCCAGGTCTCCGGGCTCACCGCGAGGGTCGACACCCGCAACCCCGCCACCGCGTTCGGGTCGTCGCTGTGCGGGCCTGCGGCGTTGAAGGCGTCCTGCTTGACGATCTTCGCGCCGAGGAAGCGGCCCGCATCGCTCGGCATGCCGCCGCCGGGTGTCGGCACCCCCACGAGATGAAACTCACCGTCGGAGAGCATCGGGCCCTCGTGGCACTGGATGCAGCCGGCGCGTCCCACGAACAGGCGCAGGCCCGCAACCGCCTCGGGCGAGAGCGCCGCGAGCGATTCGCGATCGCCTTCCTTCAGTCCCCGCACGAAGCGATCGAGGCTCGTCTCGCCACCGCGAAGCCGCCGCTGATACGCCGCAAGCGCCTTGCCGAGATTCGCGAAGCAGGCGTCGACGATCGCGCGATCCCCTTCCGAAAGCGAAGCCCACGCCTGCACGGCGGGATCGTTCGGATCGTCGGCGAGCGGCCTCGCCCGCTCCGGCAGCGCGTCGAGCCACTCGACCGACGGGGCGGGCCGGAAGACCGACTCGTAGATCGCGCGCAGGCCCGGATCCGCGAGCACCGTCCGCACGATCGCGGTGCGGTCGCCGTCCATCTCGAAGGACCGCTCCATCGGCTGCAGCGCCTGCGACCAGAGCGAGTCGGCGCGGCCATCCCACGTGAGCCAACGCTGGTGCGCCGCGTCGAGCACCGTCGGGGCGTTGCGCAAGCCGACGCCGGTTCCGACGGAGATCGCGAGACCATCCGTGAAGGCCTGCGCGGGATCGTGACAGGTCGCACACGAGACCGAGCCGGTGCCCGAGAGTCGCGGATCGAAGAAGAGTCGGTGCCCGAGCGCCGCGGCCTGGTCGTCGTCGGCGAATCGATTGGGCGGAGCGGGCGGCGGATCGCCGAGCGGCCCGAGGGCGAGGATTCGACGGGTCTCGAGCGGCGACAGGCCGAGTTCCGACGCGAGTTCCGCGGTGGTCGCGCGAGCCGCCGCTCGGGACTCCGAAGCGTCCCGGCACGACGCGATCGTGGCGAGCGACAGCAGCGCCGCGGTGATGGGGCCCAGCCTGCGGCTCATTCGGCCTCGAGCGTCCATTGCGCTCGCTCCAGAAGTCCGCCCCGCTCGACGTCGACGAACAGCTCCCACCGCCCACGCATGTGGAAGAGCATGCCCTCGATTCGATAGCGACCCTCGCCGAGCGGCGTGGTCCGCGGGACGAAGTTCATCCCGTGGCCATGGTGCGGCATGGCGGCGTCCGCGGTGACCACGACGTCCTCCCCCGCCGGTCGTCCCTCGGCGTCGTGAACCTCGACCTCGAGCGTGAAGGGTTCAAGCGGCAGAATCCCCGACGCGCCGCTTCTCCAACGGACCTCCCACCCGCCGCCGGCGGTGCGTCCCTCGCCGGACATGGCCGCATCCTCGACGGCCTCCGATCCGTCGATCGCCTTCGGCGTCTCCGGGATCGCGCCGCGATGGTCTTCGCCACAACCGGCGGCGATCGCCGTCGTCGCCGCGACCATCGCGATGCCGCAGCGCCGACCCGTCATGACGCGCCTCATTCGTTGCCTCCCGGACGCTGCCGGTTCGACGCTCGTCCAAGGCTGAAGACGACCTGCCACGCTCCGTCCTTCGAATCGAATCCCTGGACTCGATGGTTGCCCTGATCGACGACCAGCACGACTCCATCCTCTCGCATCGCCAGCCCCGCCGGAAGCCACAACCGCCCGTCCGCGACGCCTCGCCCGCCGAGCGAGCGACGCGTGGACGAGCCGGTCTCGTCGAGCAGCAGCAGCGCATCGTGGTGCGGATCGCTCAGCGCGAAGCCGTGCTCGGTCCACGCCAGGCCGGCCGCGATGCGGCCGATGGCGGGATCGATCGAGACCTCCGGCCCCGCGGTGCCGTCGAGCCCGATCTGCACGATGCGGCTCGCGCCGCCGTCGAGCACCGCCAGCGCGTCCCCGCGCGGCGAGATCGCGATCGCCGTCGCCTCGTCGAAGGGAACGCCCTCGGAACCTCGAGCCCCCCACACCGAGACCACCTCCGAGGGCAGCGGCCTCGATCCCGCGTGCGACGACGGCGCGGCCGAGAGCACGATCACCGCGCCATTGGCTCCGTCGAGGATCGCGAGCGAGCCGTTCGGGAGCCACGCGAGCCCTCTCGGCTCGATCGGCTGCGAGAAGCGGTCCGGCGACGAGATCGCCTCGGCGCCCGCTCGAACTCTCGACAGCGACACCGTGCCGGCGGTTCGGCCCATGAAGGGGTCGAACCGAAGCGGCGCCGCGCGGTCCCGCGCCAGGTCGACGAAGGCGATGCGCCGATTCGCGGCATCCGCCATCGCCACCCGCTGCGACTCGGCGTCGATGGCGATCGCGGCGGTGCGGCCGAGTCGATCGGGCGCGACGCCAGGACCGCCGAAGGTCGTGACGTGGATCGGAAGCGTCCCCCGCCAATCGAACACGACCACCGAGGCGGTCTCCGGCTCCCACAGCGCGACCAGATCTCCGTCGGCGGCGATGCCCGGGCCGAAGTGGCTGAGCACGCCATCGAGCGAAGGGAGTTCCGCCTGCGCTGCCACCGACTCGACGGACGCATCGCCCTCGAACCACTGCACGCGGCGCTCGAAGGGCTCGATCACGGCGGCGATCGCGCCATCGGAGGAGACCGCGAGATCGACCGGGTAGTGGATCCGGCCTTCGCCTTGACGCGGGATCACCGCGTGCATGCCCCAATGCCCGGCCGGATCGCCGTCGAGGGTGTGGATGGCGATGCGATGGTTGAGCCGATCGGTCACGAGCACGCGGTCGCCGAGGATCTCGACCGCGAAGGGCTCGACGAAGAGCCCCGGGAACGGCCCGCGATCACCGAAGGCCGAGAGGAACGAGCCATCCGCGGCAAGCACCACGATCCGGTGCCGATCTCGATCGGCCACGTAGATCCGTCCGCTCGGGGCAACCGCCAGGTCGATCGGATCGCCCCATCCGCCGCTGATCTCGGGGCTTCCGACACGACGACGGACCCGACCGCGCTCATCGAGGATGACGACGTCGCCGCGACGCCGGTCGACGAGTGCGAAGCCATCGGCCGTCTCCGCCGCGGCGATCGGCTCGAGGTCGTTCTCGTCGATCGTGAACGCCTGCTCGATGACCGCGGACTCGCCGTCGATCACGAGCCGGTGCACGGATCCCGCGTCGGGGTCCGAGACGAGCAGCGTGCCATCTCGACCGGCGGCGATCCGAGTCGGCCCGACGAACTCCGAGGGCTGCAGCACGTCGCCGAGCCCCTCGCGACGCACCGGAATCAGACGAGGCTGCGATCCGCCCTCGAGCACCCACAGCACGCCATTCGGATCGAAGGCCGCCGAGATGGGCGCCTCGATCGGCTCGGTGGTCGCGGTCCAACGGGCCTTGCCTTCGACGAGCGGCATCCGCGTCGAAGCCTGCCGCATCGGCGCGGCCATCGACGCCGGGGCGATCGGAAGCACGGCCACCATCGCCAGGATGACTCGATGAACGATCCCGCGCGACCGAGATCGTCGCGTGCGCGGGCGTCTCCACGCGGGACGCTCGATCGGCTCGACGGTGCGAAGGGGCATGGGCGGAGGGTAGGCGACAGGCGATCGACGCTCCCCGGTACAGTCCTCGCCTTCGCCAGAGGTCCCATGTCGACGCACGCCGCTCACCACCCGAAGTCGCCGATCGATCGGCTGGTCGCCTGGTTCGCCATCGCCGGCACGGTGGTGGTCGCGATCCTCTCGGTGATGGGTTTCCTCTCCCACGTCGGGCACGAGGCCGTTCCGGCGGCCGAGGCGGCGGCGGTCTCGGAGCTCGAGCCTCCATTCATCGCCCCCGCGGACCCGGCCGCCCACGAGTCCTCGCCCCACTCGCACGAGGAGCACGCCGTCGCCGCGCCGCCTCCGATGTGGTGGCTCGGCACGGTCCCGTTCGTGACGCTCCTGCTCGCGATCGCCGTGCTGCCGCTCGTGCCGTTCACCGCGCACTGGTGGGAGGCGAACCTGCATCGGCTCGCCGTCGCGCTCGGGCTCGCCTTCCTGACCCTCGTCTACTACGTCGCGGTCGGGGGAACCGACGTCGCGATCGCCGCCGTCGGACACGCGATTCCCGGCGAGTACGTGCCGTTCATCGTGCTGCTCTTCTCGCTCTACGTGATCAGCGGCGGGATCGCGATCCTCGGCGACTTCCGTCCAACCCCGATCGTCAACACCGCGTTCCTCGCCATCGGCACCGGCATCGCCAGCGGCGTCGGCACGACCGGGGCGAGCATGCTGCTGATCTGGCCGCTCCTGCGAACGATCGCGAAGCGGCGACATCGCGTGCACACCGTGGTCTTCTTCATCTTCCTGGTGGCGAACGTCGGCGGAACGCTGCTGCCCACCGGCGATCCCCCGCTCTTCCTGGGCTACCTGCGGGGAGTGCCCTTCCTCTGGACGCTCTCGCTCTGGGGCGAATGGCTGGCGACCTCGGGGGCGTTGCTGCTGGCGTACTTCATCTGGGACACCGTGGTCTGGCGCCGCGAGGATGCGGAGGTTCGGGCGTGGCGACCCTCGGGCGGCGGATTCCGAATCGTCGGCGGGCTCAATCTCCTCTGGCTCGCCCTCGTGGTGCTGCTCGTCGCGACGGTGCAGGAAGGCAAGCCGCTTCCGCTGATCGGATTCACGGCGTTCCCGTTCCTGCGCGAGCTGCTGATGCTCGCGTGCGTGGGCCTCAGTCTTGCGACGACGCCACGGGAGGCCCGCGAGACCAACCGATTCAACTACACGGCGATCATCGAGGTGGCCTGCCTCTTCGTCGGCATCTTCATCACCATGCAGGTGCCGCTGGAAGTGCTCAAGGCGAGCGGCAGCGAACTGGGGCTCACCAATCCGGCGCAGTTCTTCTGGTTCACCGGCGTCCTGTCGAGCTTCCTCGACAACGCCCCGACCTATCTGGTGTTCTTCCAGACCGCCGAGACCCTCACCCACGAGCCGGGGCCGGGAATCCTCCAGCTGCTCGGCGGCGAGTACGTCCGCGAGGACCTGCTCACCGGAGTCTCGATCGGCGCGGTCTTCATGGGCGCCATGACCTACATCGGCAACGGCCCGAACTTCATGGTGCGGTCGATCGCCGAGCAGTCGGGGATCCGCATGCCGAGCTTCTTCGGCTACATGCTCTACTCGATCGCGATCCTGCTGCCGCTGATGATCGTGGTGACGCTGGTCTTCCTCTGAACCGGCGCCGACGCGATCAGGTGCCGGAACCGAGATCGGCACCCTTGCCCGATCGCTTCATGCTGGCGTAGATCACCGACTGCACCACGACCGATTCGCCGAGCAGTCGGCCGACTCGCTCGCCGGCATGGTCGAGGTCGCGGAAGTTGCCGGCATCGATCTCCTGCTCGAACTCGTCGAGCGAGTTCTCGATCGCGAGCATCATCGAGGCGATGACCGCCCATTCGTGCCGCGACTCGGGCCAGAACTCGCTGGCCCTGGCCAACTCGATCGGCACCGTGAACCGCCATCCGTCGTCGGTCTCCACCATCGAGACGAGTCCGCCCGCCACCGGCTCGTCGTCGAAGGAGAGGGCCGCGGTCCCATCGCCGAGATCATCCACGGAGATCCGCTCCCGCTGTTCGAGCAGGAATGCGAAGGGATCCATGATCGCCGCGGCCACTCGCGATCCGAAGTCGCCGCCCTGGGTGAGGCGCGCCACCACGTCGCCTTCCCGCTTGAAGTCGCCCGGATAGCGGTCCTTCAACTTGCCGGAGGCGCGGGCGAGCTGACCGAGCATGTCGCCCAACTTCCCGCGAACGTCCTCGATCGCGCTCGCCTCCGTCACGCCGTCGCTGTAGGTGACCGGACGCGCCTCGAGGTGGAGGAGGAACGGCAGCCGGTCGATTCGCCCCTCCTCGACGAGCCGCACCGCGGTGTCGAGCGTCGCCTCGGGCGTTCCGGTCTCGAGGTTGGCCTCGCAGCCAAGCGTCGCCGTGAGGGAAACCGCGGCAACGGAGAACGCGGCCCCCCGGAAGGCGGCGACACGGGCTACGAGCGGGAGGTCTGCGAGCATTCTGATCGGCATGGTCTGCAGGGTCCTTCGACATCATTCCCACGGACGACCGGCACGGTTGCGGCGGCGGGGAGACGCAGGTTCGCCTCGACCGCTTCCGAGGATTCCCGCGACGAGGACCGTATGATCGCCGCTGTGTCGGAGGCGAGTGCAACCATCCTGATCAACGGTGAAACGAAGCCGCTCGTTCCGGGCGAGACGGTGGCCGACCTGATCGCGAGGCTTGGCCTCGCCGCCTCACCGTGCGCGGTCGAGCTCAATCGCCGGGTGGTGCCCCGACGCGACCACGCCAAGACTCCGATCGCCGCCGACGACCGCCTCGAGATCGTGACCCTCGTCGGTGGCGGCTGAACCCTCCGCAACCACCCATGTCCACCGCCTCCACCCCATCCACGGACGCCTCGACGTCGGCTCCCCCGCTCTCGATCGGCGGCTTCACCCTGCGAAGCCGGCTGGTCGCCGGCACCGGCAAGTACGCCGACTACGAGGTCATGCAGCAGGCCCTCGAGGCGAGCGGATGCGATGCGGTCACCGTCGCCGTGCGCCGCGAGCGGCTGGTCGATGCACAGGGGCGCTCGCTGCTCGACCATCTCGACACCGATCGGTACACGGTGCTTCCGAACACCGCCGGATGCTTCAGCGCCGAGGACGCGATCCGGGTCGCAAGGCTCGGGCGGGAGCTGCTCGATCAGCTCGGGAACGCCGGCAAGGACTGGGTCAAGCTCGAGGTGCTCGGAGACCGCAAGACGCTCTTGCCCGATCCGATGGGCACGCTCGAAGCGTGCCGGGAACTCGTCGCCGACGGATTCACCGTGCTCTGCTACTCGAGCGACGATCCGATCGCGGCGGCGCGGCTTCGCGACGCGGGCGCCGCGAGCGTGATGCCGGCCGGCAGCCCCATCGGCTCGGGGCGCGGCGTCGCCAATCCCTCGGCGATCTCCCTCTGTCTTGAACTCCTCAAGGACCCCGCCTCCGGCGGCGATCCCAACTATCCGGTCATCGTCGATGCGGGCGTCGGCACCCCGAGCGATGTGACGGTGGCGATGGAACTCGGCGCCGACGGCGTCCTACTCAACACCGGCATCGCGCACGCGAAGGACCCGGTCTCGATGGCGCATGCCATGCGGCTCGCCTGCGAAGCGGGATACGTCGGCCATCGGGCCGGCCGGATCCCGATGCGGCGCTATGCGACCGCGTCGAGCCCGTGGGACGGCGTCATCTCCTACATCCCGGGGGAGTGAGCGACCTGCCCGAGTCGCCTGGGGCGACTCAGTGCGCCACCCGCTTCCCAAGCCGCGGGGCGAGTTCCTTCAACTGCTTCTCGAGGATCTCCCGCGACTTCGCCTCGAGATTCAGCCGGAGCAGCGGCTCGGTGTTGCTCGGGCGGACGTTGCACCACCACTCGCCGGCATCGAGGCTGAGGCCGTCGAGTTTCGCGGCCTTCGCCTTGGGGTAGGCCTTGCGAAGCGCGTCGATCGCGGCCGCGGGATCCTCGTTCTGGAAGTTGATCTCGCCGGAGTGGGCATATCGGCGGAAGGGCTCGACGAGTTCCGACAGCGGACGATCGGCCTCCGCGAGGGCGGTGACCACCTCCGCGAAGATCCGCGCGCCGTTGTCGGTGTTGAAGGTGTCGCGGAAGTAGAAGTGTCCGGAGAGTTCTCCGCCGACGATCGCGGACTCCTTCGCCATCCGCGCCTTCATGAAGACGTGCCCCACCCGCTCCTCGACCGGCCGACCCCCCGCCGCCTCGATCGCCTCGCGCACCGCGCGGCTCGAGCGAAGGTCGTAGACGACGGCCGCGCCGGGTTCCTTCGCAAGGAACCTCGACACGAGCCACGCGAGCACGAGATCGCACGGCACCGGCTCGCCCCGCTCGTCGATGACCATGCAGCGATCCGCATCGCCGTCGAAGCAGAATCCGACCGCCGCCTTGCGGGCCACGACCGCCTCGCGGGTCTGGGCGAGATTCGCCTCGACCAGCGGATTGGGCTCGTGCACGAACTCGCCGGATTCATTGTCGAAGTTGAGGCGCGAGATCTGCAGCCCCTTCACCTCCGCGAAGAGCTTCGGCACCATCGTGCCCGCCATGCCGTTGGAGGCGTCGACGACGACCTTGAGCGATCGCTTCCCGGAGGCGAGATCGGGATCGACGAACCGACCGATGTGCGAGCGGTACGCGTCCCAGAGGTCGCGCGACTCCTCGCGACCGCCCTTGGATTGCACCTTCTCCTTTTCGACGAGTGCCGCCAGCCGGCGGATCTCCTCGAGCCCGGTCCCGGAACCAACGGGCTTCGCGCCTCGACGCGAGATCTTGAAGCCGTTGTAGTTCGCCGGATTGTGCGAGGCGGTGACCTGCACCCCGCCGGCGCAACCGAGCAGATGGATGGCGAAGTAGACCATCGAGGTGTCCACCCGGCCGAGATCGATGACGTGGGCCCCGTAGGCCCGCATCCCCTGCCGCAACGCCTCGGCGAGGGACGGGGAACTCTTCCGCATGTCGCGGCCCACCACGAGGTGCCGCATCATCGGATCGTCGTATCCGGCGTCGGCGGCCTCCTGCAGCAGCAGTTCGGCCGTCGCGAAGCCGATCTGCCAGGCGATCTTCTCGTTGAGGGGCTTGGGGTAGGTGGCCCGAACGTCGTAGGCCTTGAAGACTTTGCCGAGCACGGGGATCTCCAGCGGGGCGGGCCTGCCAGCGTCCCCGGGGGCACCGGGCGGCCGGAACCGTCCAGACTCCGGGGAGGGGGCTGTCTTGATCGAATCCACCGTTATACTGCCCGACTTGCCTCGAACCGGACCCGAGACGTCTCGGGCTCGCGATTCGAGGCCTCGACGCGTCGCGCGTGGCGATGCGTCGAGGGTCCCCAAGCCGCCGCGACGTTCGCGTCGGCATCCCCCGCTTGCATGAAGCGCCCCGGCACGGACCGGGGGTCGGTTCGCCGACCGCCACGTCCCGCTCCGTCGGTGTCGCTGCCAGGAACCAGACCATGAGCACGCTCGTCCAGGAACTCATCGACGCCGGAATCCACTTCGGCCAGCGCCGCAGCAACTGGAACCCGCGGATGGCCCCGTACATCTGGGACACCCGCAACGGCATCTCGATCATCGACATCAAGGAGACCATCAAGGGCCTCCTGCTGGCGAAGCGGTTCCTGCAGAAGACGGTGGCGGGCGGCAAGGACGTGGTCTTCGTCGGGACCAAGCGTCAGGCGAAGGGCGCGATCGAGCAGCACGCGACGGACGTCGGCATGCCCTACGTCACCGAGCGTTGGCTCGGCGGCACGCTGACCAACTTCCGCACCATCCGTGAGCGACTGAAGCGACTCGAGGAGCTCGAGAACCTCATCGAGACCGGCGAGATCCGCAAGTACTCCAAGAAGATGGAGTCGCAGCTCTCCCGCGAGCAGAAGAAGATCTTCCGCAACCTCAACGGCGTGCGCACGATGACCCGCCTCCCCGGCGCGATGGTGGTGATCGACGTGAATCGCGAGCTCAACGCGTTGCGCGAGGCCCGCAATCTCGGCATTCCGACGGTCTGCCTCATCGACACCGATGGCAATCCCGAGTTCGCCGACATCCCGGTCCCCGGCAACGACGACTCGATGCGGTCGATCGACGTGGTGATCCGCGAACTCTGCGCCGCGATCAAGGAAGGCAAGAGCCAGCGGGTCGGCGACGAGGGCAAGCCCGGCGAGGGTGGCGATGCGGCGGCGCCGCGGCGTCGCTCGAGC
>JBMSXH010000039.1:0-11029 GCA_049425445.1 Phycisphaerales bacterium
GGAGGTAGGTACCGGGGACATCGGGATTGGCAAACCAGACCTGGTAGTTGCTGCCGTCGCCGTAGTAGTCCAGCGTGACGCGATCGTTGCCGATGACCAGCGTGGCCTTGGAACCGAACATGGCGACACGGAGGTCGTCCGGCTGCGGGAAGTCGAAGTAGAGCGCGCCGCCGCCGCGCACGCTGTCGTGGCCGAAGTTTGCGCTGAAGCGGTAGCTGGTGTCGCTGGCGCCGACCAGGATGTCGTCGCCCGTGCCGCTGACCAGCGTGGAACCCGGCGCATTGTTGTTGCCGGCGTAAGTGGAGCCCGTGATGCTCAGGGTGCTGCCGCCAGCTGCCGCGGTGAGCGTCACCGGCGCGCTCTGCCAGGCCTCGACAATGAAGCTCTCGACGCCCTCGGGGATGGCCACCGGACCGCCCTGGTAGTCGATGTTGCTGTAGACGGTGTCGACGCCCTCGCCGGCGTTGACGGTGGCGAGGAAGGCCGCTCGGCGCAGATCGCCGCGGAGCGGCTCCTTCGCTTCTGTCTCGGGGCTTCGCCGCACGCCTCGCGGGTCGCCGCGGTGCAGCGACTCGTCGAGCAGACCGGCGGAAGGCTCGACGGCGACCGTGCCCTCGCCCTCCTCTGCCTTGTGACCGCGATGCCCGAGTATCAGCTGGCCTGACGAATCCCGCCCGGAGTCCATCGATGCCGCTCGACCACGACAGCACGCCCGACCTCTCCCGCGAGATTCTGCCCTACTCGCGACGGCTGTTCATCCGTCAAGGCATGGCGCTCGCGTCGCTCTCGGCGACCGTGCCCTGGTTCGTGCAGGGTTCCGCCCGCGCCGCGATGCTGCCGGTCGGATCGCTGGTGTCGGAGCGGCCGGGGATCGACGAGGGCCGCGTGCTCGTCGTCGTCCAGCTCGGCGGCGGCAACGACGGGCTGAACACCGTGGTGCCCTACGGTGCGGACGCCTACTACCGGGCCCGTCCGACGCTCGCCATTGCGCGTCCGGGTGCGCAGAACGGTGCCCTTGCCCTCGACGGCGCCGAAGGCATCGGCCTGAATCCCGAGTTGGCGCCCCTCAAGGACCTCCACGACGAAGGCCTGCTCTCGATCGTGCAGGGCGTGGGCTATCCCAATCCCAACCGAAGCCACTTCGCCTCGATGGACATCTGGCACTCGGCCTCGCCCGACGGACCCGGCCGCGGAGGATGGCTTGGCCGCTACTTCGACAACACCTGCACGGGGCGGCCCGAACCCGAGGCGGGCGTCGCGATCGGACGCGAGGCGCCGCTGGCGATGGTGGGCAACGCGACCAAGCCGGTCACCTTCGAGAGCGAGGAGCTCTTCCGATGGAGCGGCGAGGACCTGCATCCGCTGCTCGCGGCGAAGTACCGGGAGATCAGCCGCCAAGGCGAACTCGAGGGCGTCGACGAACGCTCGCAGCTCGCATTCCTCACCCGCACCGCGCTCGATGCCCAACTCTCCTCGGACCGCATCCGCGCGGCGGTCGCGGTCGATCCGCTCGTGCGGTATCCGCAAGGCAATCTCGCGCGGCAGCTGCAGGTGGTGGCGGCGATGATCCGCGCCGGCCTGCGGACCCGCGTCTACTACGTCACGCTCGGCGGCTTCGACACGCATGCCGGACAGCAGCGTTCGCACGGCAACCTGCTGCGGCAGGTCGCGACCTCGCTGCGGGCGTTCCAGTCCGATCTCGTGAGGCAGGGCAACGACGCTCGCGTGGTCACGATGGTCTTCAGCGAGTTCGGCCGGCGGGTCGCCCAGAACGCGTCGGGCGGAACCGACCACGGCGCCGCGGCGCCGATGTTCCTGATCGGCCCATCGGTGCGTCCCGGCGTGCTCGGCACGCACCCGTCCCTCGAGGACCTCGATCGCGGCGACCTCAAGTTCGGGGTCGATTTCCGCAGCGTCTACGCGGGGCTGCTCGAGGATTGGCTGCAGTCCCCGTCGGAGTCGGTCCTGCAGGGCCGATTCCGCAAGGCGGAGCTGCTGCGGGCCTGATCGGCGATCCGACTCGGCGAGCGGTGCGTAGCATGGACCCCCGAGGACCGGACCCCCGTCCGTGCCTTCCCGTCACACGCCGCTTCTTCCACGGAGTCGCTCGATGTCCACGATTCGCCTTGTCGCCCTCTCTTCGCTGCTCGTCGCCGCGCTCGCGGCCTGCGATCGCCCCGAACCGAAGGCTCCGGTCGCAGTCAAGCCCGCGCCGACCACCGAGCAGCTCGCCAATGCGACCACCGTCGCGTACCGAGTCGACGGAATGCACTGCGGTGGCTGTGCCGCAGGCATCCAGGAGAAGCTCGCGGGACTCGACGGCGTGCTCGCCTGCAGCGTCACCTACGAGGGCGGAACGGCCACCGTCACCATGGTCGACGCCACGGTGACCCCGAAGGTCGAGTCGACGATCGCCGAACTTGGCTACGAGTTCGCCCCGGCCACGAACGCCGAGGAGTCCCCCGCAGCCGACGTCACCGAGACCGCCGCGCCCGCCGCGAGCTGAGTCAGGCTCCTCGCGACAACTCGCCGAGCACCTTCGCGCGGATCGCCTCGAGCGAACCGCGTTCTCGTGCGCCCGCTGCCGCGACATGGCCGCCGCCTCCGAACCGCGAAGCGAGTTCGTTCACGTCGATCGCCGCTCCCGGCGTCGCGGCGAGTCCCGGCGGAAGCGCCGCGGCCCCCGCGGAACGGAAGCTCATCCGCACGACGCCTGGTTCCGGCTCGGAGAGCAGCACCGACGCCACGATGCCCGCGACCGCAAGCGGCTCGTTGACAAGCCCGCCGACGTCGGTCGAGGTTGCTCCCGTCTCCGCGAAATCGCCATGCGACAGCGTCATGACCGCGAAGCCGCGCCGGGGATCGCCGCCGAAGGGCACGACCTCGAGCGATCGAAGCGCACGCCCCAGCGCGGCGAGTCGCTCGGAGCGCCCCTGCTGCTCGAGTTGCGCGTAGAGGCGGTCCTTCTCGACCCCTGCCTCGAGCAGTCGCGCCGCGAGCGAGAACTGCCGCGGGCCTGCGGAGGGAAACCGGAACCAGCCGGTGTCGGTCGCGAGCCCGACGAAGATCGCCTCGCCGAGGCTGCCGCGTCCGGCCGGCGAGAGCGGAACCTCCAGGACTTCCGCGAGCTTGGCCAGCATCTCCGTGGTCGAGGCGCACGTGGAGTCGATCCACCGGCGCGACGCCACCGCTTCGTCGCCTCGTGCATGGTGGTCGATCCCGACGACGCGGTCGTGGCACGGTCGCACCGCCTCCGCGAGCGGTTCGATCTGACCGAAGGTGCCGGTGTCGACGATGGCGATCGTGTCGAAGCGGCCGAGCCATTCCGCGAGTTCCTCGGCGGACGGCGGAGACTTCGGGTCGACGATCCGCACCGCCGACTCGCCCTCGATCAGCGAGCCCAGCGCCGGTTCGACCGGGCCGATCAGGGCGATCTGCGTCTCCACGCCGATGGGTTCGAGCAGTCGCCGCACCGCGAGGCAGGAGCCGATCGCATCGCCGTCGGGCTTGGCGTGCGAGAGCACGAGCGCCCGCTTCGCTTCACGAAGCCGGGCGACGAGGCCCGCGGGATCGAGATTCGATCGGTACTCGCTCATGCCGCCTCCGGAGATTCCGAGGTTTCGCGGGTCCGCTCGACCAGTTCGAGGATCCGCTCGATCCGCATCACATCCCGCCGCATCTGTTCGATCAGCGGCCCGACCCCGGCGAAGACCAGTTGACCGCGGATCCAGCGCTCGAAGAAGACGCGGATCGGCCACCCGTAGTGGTCCATGGGCAGGTCCCTTCCGATCACGTGCACCTCGCATCGAGGCGGCGTCGGCTCGAAGGTCGGCTTGCGGCCGACGCTGATCGCGGCCATGGCCCGCTCGCCGCCGGGCAGTTCCGCCCAGCCGGCGTAGACGCCATCGGCCGGGAGCAGCAGACGTCCGTGATCGAGGTTCGCGGTCGGACATCCGAGCAGTCGCCCCTGCCGATCGCCAGGCACCACCGTCCCCGCCAAGGCATAGGGGCGACCAAGGACCACCGCCGCATCGAGCATCCGGCCATTCCGCACCAGCCATCGCACCAGCGAACTTCGGGCGGGCACCAGCGAACCGGAGGGCAGCGGCAGCGAGAGTTCCGGCACCACTTCGACCGCGAACCCAAGCCTCTGGCCGATCGCGGAGAGCATGGCCACGTCGCCGGCCCGGTTCCGCCCGAAGCGAAAATCGGGCCCTTCGACGAGGACGTTCGGCGCCAATCTCGCGCGAATCTCCTCCATGAAGGCGTCTGGCTCGAGGCCCAGAAGCGCCGGAGAGGCTTCGAGGATCACCACCTCGTCGGCACCCGCCGCTTGGAGCCTCGCCACCTTCTCCTCGGTGGTGGAGAGCCGATCCGCCAAGGTTCCCGGACGCAGGATCTCGACCGGCAGCGGGTCGAAGGCGACCGCGGTCACCCGTCCTCCCGCCCCCGCCTTTCGACGGGCGGCGGCAAGGAGTGCCGCATGTCCTCGATGGACGCCTTCGAAGTTGCCGATGCAAATGCCGTGCATGCCGGTTCCGAGACGGACGCGAATCGGTCAGGATATCGGTTGACCGGGATGAACTCGGTCCCTTCGCTCGTTGGTCCCACCCCCGGTCCGGTGGCGCGTGCCGCCGGACCGCTCGCTTCCCGCCGCTGACTCGCCCGGTACTTCACGCGCATGTCCACGGTCCCATCCGCGTCGGCTTCCTCCGCTGGCGCCCCCGCCGATTCGGCGGCCCTCGTCGACGAACTCGTCCGCAGCTTCCGCGACACCGCCGAGCAGACGGTGCCGTGGTTCCTGCAGCAGATGCCGTCGATGTACTTCCAGGACACCGACTCGGCGTCGCAGCTCGCCCATCTCCGGGCGATCATCGCGGCTCGCGCCTCGGGACGTCCGCTCGAGCTCTCCCTCCGCAGCGAGGACGGCAACGAGTTCACGTTCCTTCGGCCCAAGAACTACCCCGGAGTGCTCGCGGAACTGGTCGCCTCGCTGCCGCTCGACCGTTCGCTGCGCGCCGCGAAGATCCACACCACCCTCGACGGCGAGCTGGTGCTCGACACCTTCGTGTTCGGCGACCGCGATCCCTTCGATCCCAAGGACCCTCGGCAGGCCGAGAAGCTGCGGGAGACGATCGAGTTCGCGAAGTCGCAGGACCCCGACTGGTGCGCGGAGGACATCGCCGCCTACTTCCGCGGTTGCGCGGCGGAGTACGTCTCGACGCTCACGCCGCTGCGGATGTGCAAGCACCACGCGATGTTCATGAAGGTCTCGGGCCTCGACGGCGCCGAGGTCGAACTGGAACTCGAGGCGGATCCGAACCTCTCGCGGCTGAGCATCGCGGTGGCGAACGCCCGCACCCGCACCATGCTCGAGCGCACCGCGAGCCTGCTCGCCCGGCATCGGATCGGCATCGAACGGGCCTACCTCGACATCGTCGCCGATCCGCCCCACGGCTCGGTCACCTTCGTCGGCTTCGTGATCCAGGGACCGGACGGCGGGCCGATCGATCCCCAGAGCGACCTCTGGCGTCGCGTGAAGGCCGATCTGCTCCGCATCAAGTGGGTCGACTTCCGCTGCCTCGAGATCGCCTCGCGGCATCCGGGCTTCGACGTCGCCCGCGCCGAGCTGCTGCTGGCGTTCTCGCAGCTCCTGCACCAGCTCCTCGCCGGCGAGAACCGCTTCGCCTACACCCGCGAGCGCATCCAGCAGGCGCTCGAGCAGAACTTCCCGACCACGCTCGAGGCGATCGACCTGCTCGTCGCGCGCTTCGATCCGTCGTCTCCCATGCCGGAGGCGGAGTTCATCGACCGCCTCGAGACGCTCCGCTCGCGGATCTCGGAGACGATCAGCGTCGATCCAGATCGCGCCGTGCTGCTCGGCCTGGTCCGGGCGGTCGGCTCGGTGCTTCGAACGAACTTCTTCCTGCCGCGGCGATTCGGGCTCGCGATGCGGATCGACCCCGAGCTCCTTCGCACCGACGAGCGGCCGGACCTTCCCTACGGCGTCTTCTTCGTCCATGGGCGCGGCTGCGCGGGCTTCCATGTCCGGTTCCAGGACATCGCCCGCGGCGGGCTGCGCGTCGTGCGCCCCGACGGCGAGGCGCAGCACGCCCGCGAGAGCGAGCGCCTCTACAACGAGGCCTACGGGCTCGCCTTTGCGCAGCAGCTCAAGAACAAGGACATCCCCGAGGGCGGGGCGAAGGCCGCGGTGCTGATCGAGGCGGGGGCGGAGATCACGCGAAGCGTCAAGAGCTTCGTCGACAGCCTGCTCGACCTGATCACCCCGCAGCCCGAGACCAAGCGCCTCGTGGTCGATCGGTTCGGCCGCGACGAGCTGATCTACCTCGGCCCCGACGAGAACATCACGCCGCAGCACATCGAGTGGATCGTCGAGCGGGCGAGGCTTCGCGGCTACTCCATGCCGACGGCGTTCATGAGCAGCAAGCCCGGCGCGGGGATCAACCACAAGGTCTACGGCGTGACGAGCGAGGGCGTGAACGTCTTCCTCGGGGTCATGCTCGAGGCGGTGGGCATCGATCCGCGGACGCGGCCCTTCAGCGTCAAGATCACCGGCGGCCCCGATGGCGACGTCGCCGGCAACATGATCAAGATCCTCAACCGCGACCACGGAGCCGCGGCGAGGATCGTCGGCATCGCCGACGGAAGCGGATGCGGCGAGGACCCGGATGGCCTCGATCACGCCGAACTGCTGCGGCTCGTCGACCTGAGCCTCCCGATCGCGGACTTCGATCGCTCGAAGCTCGGACCGCGGGGCCGCATCGCGAGCGTCAAGGAGCCCGACGGCGCGCAACTGCGGAACACCATGCACAATCGCGTCAAGGCCGACGCATTCGTGCCCGCCGGCGGACGCCCCGCCACGATCCACGAGGGCAACTGGCGGGAGTTTCTCGCCGCCGACGGCACGCCCTCGAGCCGCCTGATCGTCGAAGGCGCGAACCTCTTCCTCACGCCGGGCGCCCGCGAGAGGCTCTCCCAGCATGGCGTGCTCATCGTCAAGGACAGTTCCGCCAACAAGTGCGGCGTGATCACCTCGAGCTTCGAGATCTGCGCCTGCATGGCCCTCGACGAGAAGGAGTTCATGTCGATCAAGCCGCGGTTCGTCGAGGAGGTCCTCGCCACGCTGCGCCAACTCGCCCAGGAAGAGGCGCTGCTGCTGATGCAGGAGGGCCGCCGCCGAACCGGCTCGAGCCTGCCCGCGATCAGCACCCGCCTCAGCAAGGTCGCCAACGCCGCCGCGGCCGCCATCGCCGCCGCCATCCCGACGTGGCCCGAGGAGGATCGGGAGTGCGCGAAGTTCCTCGTGTTCGACCATCTGCCGAAGGTGCTGGTCGAGACCGCCGCGGAGCGGGTGTGGACCCGCATGCCCGCGGCCTATCTGAACTGGATGCAGGCGAAGCGCCTCGCGTCGAGCATGCTCTACCGCGAGGGCATCGACTTCCTCGAGGACCTCGAGTCGCAGGCGATCGCCGAGTTGAGCCGTCGCTATCTCGCGAAGGACCTGCAGATGCGAAAGCTCATCACCGAGGTCGAAGGCAGCGATCTGGCCGCCCGCACCCGGGTGGCCGAAGTGCTGCGACGCAGCGGCACGCGTGGCGCCCTGCAGGACCTGTGATCGACGCATGCGAGCCCGATTCCGCCGCAGCGTGGCGGAAAGGAGACCGACCGTGACGAATCGACTCGCGACCCTCGGCTTCGCCTTGATGGCGACGGCCCCTGTCCTTGCTGCGCCGCAGGAATCGATCGGCGAGGAGGCGGCGACTCCGATCCTCGCCGACTCGAGAATCGTCGCGGTCACCGTCTATCGCGACGAGGCGGCGATCACGCGGCGTGCCGAGATCGAGCTCCCGCCGGGCACGAGCCTGGTCCGCTTTCTCGATGTCGCACCCGCCATGCTCGTCGAAGACAGCGTGCAGGCCCGGATCGACGGCGAGGCGAAGGTGATCGAGGTGGTGGTCCGCGAGGTGCCGGTCGCCGATCCGGAGGCGCAAGGCCGCGCCGGCGAACTCGACGCGCGGATCGAGGCGATCGGCCTCGAGATCGGGGCGCTCGAGGACGACGGGAAGGTGCTCGACGGCGAGTGGGCGTTCCTCGAGACGATCTCCGCGCGGGCCGGCCAGCAGGCCGCGGCCGGTGCGGGCACCGAGGCGCTCGACCTCGGGCAGGTCGCCGAGCAGATGCGATTCCTCGCCGAACGCCGCGCCGGACTGCTGCTTCGGAAGCGCGAACTTGCCGCGATCCTCGCGGAGCGTCGTCGCGCGAAGGCGGCCCTCCAGTCGGAACGGCAGGCGATCGGCGGCCGCATCGGCTCGCGCCTCGTGCAGGACGTCACGGTCTCCTTCCCTTCGGGCGGCTCCGCGACGCTCGATCTGCTCTACCGCGTCGACGGCGCTTCGTGGCGCCCGGCCTACCGCATCCGCACCGATGTCGCGGGCAACCGCACCGACCTCGAGTACGACGCGCTCGTCGAGCAGGCGACCGGCGAGGATTGGACCGACGTCGTGCTCGAACTCTCGACCGCCGATCCCGCCGTGCCGACGGCGCCGCCCGAGATCGAGCCGGTCTTCGTCGACGTGTTCGTGCCCCCGCCGCCCTCGCGCGGCAAGGTCGAATCGCTCGCCCTCGATGCAGGCCGGCCGATGGCGGCTCCGCGTGGAGGCGGCTTCGGCGGCGGCGGAATGGAGGGCGGAATCTTCGGCGATCCCGGCGACGCGGCGATCGCCTTCGACAGCGGACTCGCGGTCGCCTATCGACTCCCGCGGCCGGTCTCGGTCCCGAGCGACCTCGAGCAGACGCAGCGGCTGCGCATCGACTCGATCGACGCGAAGCCGCGGCTCGTCTTCGTGAGCCGCCCCATCACCGAGACGCCGCCATCGCTTCGCGCGACGCTCGAGAACTCGACCGATCTGGTGCTCCTGCCGGGCGACGCTTCGATCTTCGTCGCGGGCGACTACGTCGGCGAGACCGAACTCCCCGCCGTGCAGGGCCGCGGCAAGTTCGAGATCTTCCTCGGCCCCGAGCCGCGACTCGAGGTCGTCAAGCAGCCCACCGTCCGCAGCACCTCGACCACCGGACTCTTCGGCGGTGGACGCCAGACCACCCTCGCCAACCGCATCGAACTGGTGAATCGCCTGCCTCGCGCGGTGATCGTCGAACTCTGGGATCGCCGTCCCGTCTCGCTCAACGAGAAGATCTCCGTCACCGTCACCGATCTGAGCCGTCCGCTCGACACCGACGCGGGCTATCTCGAGAAGGAGGCTCCGCAGGGTCTCCTCAAGTGGACGATCGCCCTCGGCGCGGCCGGCTCGACCGATGCCGCGGCGACCGTGGTGTGGACCACCAAGGTCGCGCACAGCGCCGACGTCGAGATCACGCCGATTCCCGAATGACGATCGCTCGACGCCTGCGGCGCATCACGCAAGCCCGGGCCTCAGTGCCACCACGGCGTGGCCGGCGGATCGAACATCATCGCCTCGGCGAGGAAGGCGACCGCCCGCTCGAGGCCTTCGTCGATCGACATCATCGCGTCCTCGTGCTCGATCGAGAGCACGTGGTCGTAGCCGTGACGTCGCAGTTCGCTGACGAACGGCCGCCAGAACTCGTGGCCGTGGCCCCAGCCGCAGGTGCGGAAGCTCCATGATCGGTGCGCGAGATCGCCGTAGGGCCGCGCGTCGAGATAGCCGTTGACGGGCCCCTCGGTGCGCGACAGTTCGGTGTCCTTCGCGTGCACGTGGAAGAGCAGACCCGCCTGCGCGATCGGTCCGACCGCCTTGATCGGGTCGATCCCCTGCCAGAAGAAGTGCGAGGGGTCGAAGTTGCAGCCGAGCACCGGCTTCTTCGACTTGATGCCGGAGGCCTTCATCGCCCGCTCGGAGAGGCGGATCGTGGTGTCGGGGTTGTAGACGCAGAAGCCCGGATGCGGCTCCCACGCGACCCGCACGCCGTGCTGGTGCGCGAGCTTGGCCTGCTTCGCCCAGTACGGCACGAGGACCGAGTCCCACTGGTATGCAAGCACCTCGAGGAAGTCTCCCGGCCACGGGCAGGTGACCCAGTTGGGCTGCTTGTCGCCCTTCGCGCCGCCGGGGCAGCCCGAGAAGGTGATGACGATGTCGGTGCCGAGCTTCGGGGCGAGCTTGACCGCGGTCTCGAACGCCGCGTGATGCGGCTTCGCCTTCTTCGGATCCGGATGCACGGGATTGCCGTGGCAGGAGATCGCCGAGAGCGTCAGGCCGTGGTCGGCGATCATCGCCTTGATCCGCTGCTGCTCCTTCGCCGACGCGAGCACCTTGTCGGGCTCGAAGAAGGGCTTGCCCGGATAGGCGCCGACCGGCAGTTCGATCGCATCGAGACCGGATTCCACACAGATCGCGAGGGCTTCCTCGAGAGAACGCCCTGCGAAGAGGGCCGCCATGACGCCAAGCTTCATCGTGTGGATCTCCTGGAGGTCGGGGTGCGGACGATACCACCGCGGCGGTGGCGGCCGCCGCTTTCCCGCGGCCATCGAGGGAACGCGAACTCGCGATTGCCTCGATCGCCGAAGCAGCCGAGAATCCCGGGTCTCCACTCCGCCGATCTTCCGCATGCCGATCGTTCTTCTGCTCATCCTCCTGCTCGCGCCCGCCGCGATTGCCGATCCGCCGCCGACGGCGACGCCGACCGTCGACCCGACGGACGCAACCACGCCGGCGCAGGAAGCGGCCGCCGAGCCCGATCCGCCGGCGAAGGCCGAGGATGAAGCAGACGACGCGGCCTCGCTCGAGGCCTCCGATCGGCCGTCGCGGGTCTACCTGATCGTCGATCGACACACCGAACTCGGCGGTCGCCTTGTCGGGGAAACCGCCGACGAGATCGTGATCGAGCACGAGGGCGAGGAGAAGGCGTTCCCGAAGGCGCGGATCCTCTCGATCATCCCGCTGGTCGAACCGGCGCCCGGTCAGAACGGCGTGGTGCGACTGCGCGACGGCAACACCTTCCGCGGCATCGTGCTCGCGGACGACCTCGACGAGGT
>JBMSXH010000040.1:0-10778 GCA_049425445.1 Phycisphaerales bacterium
CCCCCCCCCCCCCCCCCACGACTTGGTTTCTCAGGGGACCGAGTCCGAAGACTTCGTCGGTCGGATCAGCCGCGGCGGCGGCGACCGGCGAGGCCCGCGAGGCCGAGCAGGGCGAGGGCGCCCGGAGCCGGCACGTAGGCGATCTCGAAGGCCGGGCCACGACCCGCGCCATTGTTGTAGGCGAACACGGCGGGGGTGCCGAGGCCCTGGTTGTAGCCCATGTTGAAGGCGAAGCTGAGCGCCTCGGCGGTGTCGATGCCAGCCTTCACGAAGCGGCCCACGAAGGTCCGCAGGGTGCTGGGGTCGACTCGACCCTGCAGCGCCGGGGGATTGCTGGTGAACCAGCCGGCGTTGATCGGCGGCACCGCAGCCGTCGAGGGCGAGAAGCTCGGGTCGAGGGCGGTGTTGTTGGTCGAGCCGATCGGTCCGCCGATGAGGACGAACGAATCGTTGTCGGGAACCAGGCCGAGGGCCGGAAGGTTCGCGGTCTGCTGAACGCTCCACGTGCCCGGCTGACCGCTCAGGGTGTTGAAGTCATTGTGGTGGAACGCCGAGCCACCCATGTTGAAGATCTCGGTGTTGAACAGGTTCAGCACCGTGTCGGCGGAGTTGTCGAACTGGATGTAGATGTCGATGACGGCGTAGTCGGCGCCCGACACATTGACCGCATACGAGTCGGCGTAGACACCGACGAACTCGGCCGAAGCCGCGGCACCCATGCCGAGGGCGGCGATTGCTCCCAGGGCAAACGTGGACTTGCTCATTTCCCTCTCTCCTATCTCGGTTTCACCTTGAGAAACCTGCAATCAGCCTCCCTGGCTGACGCCCTCAAGTCCTTCGAGTGTGGAGTCGGGACCGAAAGAGGCAAACGCCGCATGCTGGGTTCTGCGCTCGCCGGGTGCGGTGGCATGAACGAACGGCGATCCGGTTTCGAGAGCCATTCAATTATCGGGCGGCGGAATCGGGCTTGGCGTTGCCGCGGTGACCCGCCCGCGACTCGGCGCCCGAATCGAGAATGAAAAACCACCGTCGCCGAAGCGACGGTGGCTTGAGAGAACTTCCGTGCGTCCTCGAGGAACGGTCTCGGATCAACCGCGACGGCGGCGACCCGCGAGACCGGCGAGGCCCAGGAGGGCGATCGCGCCGGGGGCGGGGACGTAGGCGACCGAAGTGCTCGGCCCCGAACCCTGACCGTTGTCGTAGCCGAACTGAGCCGGCGTGCCGAGGCCCTGGTTGTAGCCGATGTTGGCGGCCCACATGAGGCTCTCAGCGGTGTCGATGCCGGTCTTCACGAAGCGACCGACGAAGGTCCGCAGGGTGCTGGGATCGACGCGACCCTGAAGGGCGGTCGGATTGCTGGTGAACCAGCCGGCGTTGGCCGGGGGCACCGCGGCGGTCGACGGCGAGAAGCTCGGGTCGAGCGCGGTGTTGTTGGACGAGCCGTAGGTGCCACCGATGAGCACGAACGAGTCGTTGTCCGGAACCAAGCCCAGCGCGGGCAGGTTGGCCGTCTGCTGGACCGCCCAGGTGCCGGGCTGGCCGCTCAGCGTGTTGAAGTCGTTGTGGTGAAACGCGCTGCCGTTCATGTTCGAGATCATCGAATTGAAGACGTTCAGCACGGTGTCGGTGGTGCCATCGAACTGCGCGAACACGTCGATGACGGCGTAATCGGCGCCGGCGACGTTGACCGCGTAGCTGTCAAAGAACCAACCAACGAAGTCCGCCGAAGCAGTGCCGGCGAGGCAGCAGGTACCCATCAGGCCCGCAGCCAGAGCTCCCTTCCTCAACATTGTAAAATCTCCCTTTTCGAAGAGTTCTTGCTCAGAATGGCAAGACTCCCGTTCCCATGTTCCGGACGCACGGTGCTCCGGATCCCTCAAGCCGAAAGGTACTGCGGGGAATTACCGGGTCAAGCGGTTTCTCGGACATTTCCCCAGCCGGTCGGTTGTCACCGCGTGTCACGCAGTCGGGTTCGTCGCGGCGATGGCGAGGCCTCATCATCGCGCGAGCTCCTTAACTAACTGATATCCCAAAGGTTCCGAGCGTGGGAGGCAGACTCTCTCTCGGTCGCAGGTTGGTCGGGCGGGGGGCGCGTGCAGGGCGAGGTTCACGATGTCTGAACGACGGCCCGCCCCTCAGGACCGCTGCATCGATCGATCGTTCAGGAAACGCGCCCACGCAGGAGCAGCGGCTCGCAGGACTCGAGACGAACCGCTCGGATCGATCCGACGAGCGAGGCCCCCTCGGCTTCGGTTGGGACGGGCACCGACACGATGAGGTCGCCTGGGGTTCGCCCGCAGGCCTGCCATGGCAAGGATGTGGATTCGATCGTCGAGCGGTCGGCAAGCGGCTTGCCGAGGTGGCGGAGTTCGACGGTGCCTCCCGTGGCGGGGGGCCGCCGCGGAGCGGGCGCGACGCGATCGAAGAGCACGTCCACCGATCGACCGACCCACTGCTCATGAGCGCGGCGGCTGATCGTGCTCTGCAACTCCAGCAACCGGTTGTTTCGGTGCCGCTTCACCTCGTCCGGCACGTCGTCGGCGAGTCGATCGAAGGCCACGGTTCCCGGACGCGGCGAGTACTTGAAGATGAAGTTGTTCTTGAACGGGACTCGCTCGAGGAGCCGTTCGGTGGCCGCGAAGTCCTCGTCGGTCTCGGTCGGAAACCCCACGATGATGTCGCCGGCGATCGTGACGTCGGGAAGATGAGCGACCGCTCGATCCACGGTCTCGAGGTACTCCGCCACGGTGTAGCCGCGATTCATCGCCTTGAGGATCCGGTCCGATCCCGACTGGGCGGGCATGTGGAGGTAGCGGCAGATTCGTGGGCACTCGGCGAGCGTCTGCATGACGTCGTCGCCGAGATCACGGGGGTAGCTGGTGACGAAGCGGAGTCGCCGGAGTCCCGGCACCTCGTCGTGGATGCGGCGAAGCAGCATCGCGAAGGTGGTCACGCGATGCCCGGCTGGCGGCGGGTTGCGAAAGGCGGCAAGCCCCGGCCCGACTTGGGGAGCCTCGCCGCCCGACACCGTGAGCGCGATTCCGTGCGTGTACCGGTAGTGGTTGACGGTCTGTCCGAGCAGGGTGATCTCGATGACGCCGCGTTCGACCAGATCGCGGCACTCCTCCACGATCGAGTCGGGCGGACGATGCACTTCCGCGCCGCGGGTCGCGGGCACCACGCAGTAGGTGCAGAACTTGTTGCAGCCACGGGTGATGCGGACGTAGGCCGACCACGGATGACGACTTCCGGCGGGGTCGAACGACCTCGAGAGGTCGAGCCCCTCGAGGCCATCCTCGGCGGCGGCGAGGGTGGCGGTCCTCCGACTGGTGTTGCCCGACAGCGCTGCCCGCTCGGCCGCCGCGATCGGGGCCGAGGCGGTCCTTCGAAGGTTGTCGAGCAGCAAGGGAAGGCGATCGAGTTGACCGGGGCCGCAAAGCAGGTCGATCTGGGGATTGCGGCGAAGCAGGTCGAGCCCTTCTCGCTCGGCCATGCAGCCGAGGAGGCCGAGCACCACGGTCCGGCCTTCCTTCTTCTGGGCCCCGACCACCCCGACCCGGCTCCGAACCTTCTGCTCCGCCTGGTCGCGAACCGAGCAGGTGTTGTAGAGCACGATCTCCGCGTCGTCCGCGTCGTCGGTGAACCGGTAGCCCAGGGCGGACAGTTGGCCGCGGACGAGCTCGCTGTCGAGCTCGTTCATCTGGCATCCGAAGGTCTCGAGATACACCCGCATGCGGCGAACCGTCCTTCGCTACATCCAGCCGTTGCGACGGCTGAGCACCATGTAGACGCCGACGACGATCGCCAGCAGCAGCGCGACTCCGATCAGGGCGAAGATCTCTCCGGCGGACAGGTCCATCGCGGGCGGAGTCTACGGCGTGCCATTCGTCGGAAGCGAGCATGAATCGCTCGGCCCGCGAGTTCGCCGACGACGAATCCTCCGGCTCGCGTGGAGCCGATATCCCCGCGGATGCAACTCCGCCCCGGCCATGGCGTGATTCTTGCGGTGCTCGCGCTGCTCCTGGTGGGCGTGGTGATGGTGAACTCGGTGTGGCTCGCGCGTTCCGTGGGCGAATCGGCGGCGGCGCTTTCGGGCGAACCGGCGGCCGATCCCATCACCGCGGCCAGCCTGCTGTGGGGACGCCCGACGCTCTACGCGATCTTCGCGATGCTGGCCCTGGCGGTCGGCGCGTCCCTTCCGATGCGGCTCTTCGAGGACGCCGAGGGGCGGCCCCGGGTCTGGCCGATCGCGGCGGTGGGCCTGGTCACGAGCCTGCTGCTGGCGGCGGTCTATCTCCCCGGGGTGGGGCGGGAGGTGAACGGTGCCCATCGGTGGATCGAGATCGGGCCGCTCACGCTCCAACCGAGCGAGCTGGCGAAATGGGCGATGCCGCTCTTCCTCGCGTGGTGGTGCGTTCGTCCGGGCACCGACCTCTCGACGCTCCGCCGAGGCTTCCTGCCCGCCATCGCCGTGGTCTTCGCCGTTGGCGCGATCGTCGGCATCGAGGATCTCGGCACCGCCGTCCTCATCGTGGGCGTCTCCGGACTGGTGCTGCTCGCGGCGGGCGTGCGATGGCGACACGTCCTGCTGCTGGTTCCGGTCGGCGCGGCCGCCGTCGTGGGGGCGATCATTCAAAGCCCCTACCGCGTGAAGCGGCTGCTCGCGTGGCAGGATCCCTTCGCCGACCCGCAGGGGATCGGCTACCACGTCATCCAGTCGCTGAGCGCGATCTCGGGAGGCGGCCTCGCGGGCCGCGGACTCGGGCAGGGGGTTCAGAAGTTCGGATACCTGCCCGAGGGCACCACCGACTTCATCTTCGCGATCATCTGCGAGGAGCTGGGGCTCGCGGGAGCCGCGGTGGTGGTCGGTCTGATCGTCGGGCTGCTCTGGTGCGGGATCTCGATCATCGCCCCACGGGGCGAAGCCGCCGCGGTGCCGACCCGGTTCCAGCGGCTGCTTGGTCTCGCGATTCTCCTGACCATCGGGCTGCAGGCGCTGATCAACGTGACGGTGGTGACCGGACTGGCGCCGACCAAGGGCATCGCGCTGCCGTTCGTCTCGAGCGGCGGAACCGGATGGGTGCTGACCGCGTTTTCGGTGGGCCTCCTGCTCGCCATCGAACGCGATGCGATTCGGCGGGCGGCACCGGCCTCCAGCACGCTCGCCGAGGAGCACGACTCCACGTCCGTTCCTGCCGGAGCGGCCGTGTCGGTGTCCGGATGAGCGGACCGTCTCGGACCAGTTCGCTGCGTGTGGCCTTCGCGGGCGGAGGGAGCGGTGGGCATCTCGCGCCGGCCCTCGCGATTCGCGAGCGGCTGCTCGAGGCCGATCCTCGCGTCGAGTCGCTGCAACTCTGCTCCGATCGCGCCGTCGACGCGGCCATGCTCTCCGACCACGGCGTCGCCTTCGAGCCGCTGCCCTCGGCGCCGCTGAAGCGGTCGCTGGCCGGCCTTCGGGACTTTCTCAAGGGTCAGTCGGCCGCGATTCGAGCGGCGATCGGCGTCCTGCGGCGGTTCGAACCCGATGTGGTCGTGGCCGTCGGAGGCTTCGCGAGCGTGGCGGGCGTCGTCGCGGCACGACGGCTCGGTGTGCCGGCGGTGCTCTGCAACCTCGACGTGCACCCCGGCCGCGCGAATCGGATCGTGCGGCCGCTCTGTCGGCGCACGGTCTCGAGCGTCGACGTTCCGAATCGACGCGGATTCGAGGAGGTGGTGGGTCCGTTTCTTCGCAGCGCCTCGCGGCCGCCCGGCGATCCCGCGACCTGCCGACGGAGCCTCGGTCTCGATCCGCATCGGCCGACCCTGCTGATCACCGGCGCGAGTCAGGGCGCCATCAGCCTCAACCGCCTTCCGCCGCTCTGGCTGTCGCGCGAGCCCTCGGCCTTCGTCGGCTGGCAGATCCTTCATCTGGCCGGTGGCGGCGAGGTGCAGCCGCTTCGAGACGCCTACGCCGCGGCAGGGGTGCTGGCGAAGGTCGAGCCGTTCCTGCATCCGATGGGGCTGGCCTGGGGCGCGGCGAGCCTGGCGATCAGCCGAGCCGGCGCGAACTCCGTCGCCGAGATCCACGCCAACGCGGTGCCGTCGGTGCTGGTGCCATATCCGTTCCATCGCGACCGGCACCAATGGCTCAACGCGGCACCGCTCGTCGAGCTCGGCGGCGCGGTCGTGGTGGAGGACCGGATCGAGCCCGAGGCGAATCTCGCGACGATCGCCGCGGCGGCCGAACGGCTGCTTCGCGATGCGCCGAAGCGTCTCGCCATGGCGAACGCCCTGCGCAAGACACCGCCGCGGGACGGAGCCGCGGCGGTGGCGAGGATGCTGATCGATCGGGCGTGGTGATCAGTCGATGGTGGGAAGCCACGCCGCAAGCAGATCGACGCAGGCGGCGAGATCGCCCTTGTCGATCATCTCGGTCACGGTGTGGATGTATCGCGTGCCGCAGCAGACGCCGACGGCCCGCGCGCCTCGGCCCGAACGCTGGATCGCCGCGCCATCCTGGCCGCCGCGAGGCAGGATCGACCGCTGATGGGCGATGCGGTGCCGACGCGCGACCGCGCAGAGATCCTCGACGAGCCCGGCGTCGGAGATCATCGAGGAGTCCTGGATCAGGATCGACGCGCCGTCGCCCTGCCGGCTGACCCGCTGATGGTCGGGAACGCCCGGGGTGTCGCAGGCGAGCGTCACATCGAGACCGACGCCGATGTCGGCGCCGACCGCGTTGGCCGCGGTCTGCGCGCCCCGAAGCCCGACCTCCTCCTGCACGGTGAAGGCGACCGAGATCTCCGCGGCATGGCGGCCGCGGGCCTTGGACTGATGCATCTTGCGGACCGCCTCGATCGCGCACCAGCAGGCGAAGCGGTTGTCGAGGGCCTTGGAGACGACCTTCTGCGGCATCTCGATGAACGGTTCGTCCATCACGACCGAGTCGCCGATCGAGACCCGCTTGGCGACCTCCTTCGCGTCCATGCCGAGGTCGATGAAGAACTCCTCGACTCCGGGCACCTTGCTGCGTTCGGCATCGGAGGAGATGTGGATCGGCTTGCCGCCGGGATTCATGACGCCGGGCAGGTCGCCCTTGGCGGTGCAGACCTTCACGCGTCGCGAGAAGAGGTTGCGGGTGTCGAATCCGCCGGCGGGGTTCAGCCAGAGGCAGCCCTTCGCGTCGATGTCGCGAACGAAGAAGCCGATCTCGTCCATGTGCGCCGCGAGCAGGACCTTGGTCGCGCGGCCCTTGCGGGAGGCGGTCGGCTTCCGCGTCGCGATGAGCGAACCCATCGCATCGACCGTCACCTCGTCGAAGAGCCCCTTGATCTCCTTCTCGATGAGCTTGCGGACCCGGTCCTCGCGTCCCGGGATTCCCGGCGTCTCGCAGAGGCGTCGAAGCAGGTCGATGTTCATGTCGCAGGGTCTCCGTGCCGTGGGTCGGCGGTCGTTGGAATCGAGGCGGCGATGCTAGCGAAGCGTCGGCTCGCTTGGAGGTCCGCGGGCGCCGCGTACCATCCCGAACCATGTCGAAGTCGCCTTCGCCACCCGATCCCGTCGCCGCGCCCGCACCGGTTCGCCGAAGTCCGCTTCGCGATCGGATCGCGGCGTTCGTGGCGGCGGAGAGCGCTCGCCGCCGCGACGCGGTCTCGGAGGCCCGGGGCGAAGCCGCCGCGACGATCGCCGCCGCGTCGGTCGCCGACTACCTGCCGTACGGCCCGTCGGATGGGAACGCCCTCGAGTGCGAGATCCTCGCGAGCGCGGGCGCGATCGAACTGGAGTACGCGGCGCTTCGGAGCGGCGCCGGGGTCTTCGACGCGAACCATCAGGGCACGCTGACGATTCGGGGCGGCGATCGCCGGGACTTCCTCAACCGGATGGTCACCGCGGACCTCAAGGAGTTCCCGGCGGGTCGGGCGATCGAGGCGTTCTGGCTGAACCGAAAGGGAAGGATCGACGCGGATCTCCTGCTTGCGGAGTGCGGCGATCGCGCGGTCGCGGCGATCGACGTGCATCAGGTCGCGTCCGTCGTGGAGTCCCTCGGACGCTTCGTGGTCGCCGAAGAGGTCGAACTGATCGACGATTCGCAGTCGATGCACCACCTGTGGCTGCTCGGCCCGAAGGCGGGTGAGGTGCTTGAAGGGTCGACCGGGGCGGCCGTGCCCGCCGTCGGATCGTGTGCGCAGGTGTCGATTGCCGGCATCGCCTGCCTCGCCATCGGCGTCGACTGGATCGGGCCGACCGGATTCGCGATCGTCGCGCCGCGGGATCGGGTGGGCGAGGTGTGGGACGCGCTGCTCGCCACGGAACTCGCGGGATCGAAGCAGCGAGTCCGACCGATCGGCTGGCTCGCCTTCAACGTCGCGAGAATCGAGGCGGGCACGCCGATCTTCAACGTCGACTTCGGCTCCGACGCGCTGCCGCACGAGACGGGCGTGCTGCATCGGCGGGTGAGCTTCAAGAAGGGCTGCTATCTCGGTCAGGAGGTGGTCGCCCGCATGGAGTCGCTCGGCCAACCCAAGCAGCGGCTCGTGGGACTTCGAGTCCACGGCGATCTGCTCCCGGTCGCGGGCGGTCAGGTCTTCGCGATCGAGGACGGCTCCATGGGCGCGTGCGTCGGCTCGGTGACGAGCAGCACGCCGAGTCCGCTGCTCGGCGCGGCACCGATCGCCTTCGCGATGGTTCGATCGGCCCACGCCGCGACCGGCACCGAGCTTCTCGTGAACGCCGAAGGCGAGCAGTCCCGCGCGGAGGTCGTTCCGCTGCGATTCGTGGATCCGGGCTTCGCGAAGTCCGCGTCAGGAGCCGCGTCGTGAATGGAGAACCCATCGGCATCGGCGCCGCCTCGGGCGGCGAGTGGCTGCTCTTCGCCGGAGGCGCGGTGCTCACCCTCGCCCTGCTCGTCGGCACGATCGTCTTCGCGGTCATCGTTCGACGCGAGCATCGTCGGGTCGAGCAGTCCGAGCGGGAGGGCTCGTGAGCCGACCCGTCGCGATCCGCATCTGCGAGATGGGGCCGCGGGACGGCCTGCAGAACGAACCGGAACTCGTTCCGGTCGAGGCGAAGATCGCGTTGGTCGAGGCGCTCGCCGACGCGGGCGTTCCGGAGATCGAGGTGGGGAGCTTCGTGAATCCGAAGCTCGTGCCGCGGATGGCCGACACCGCCGAGGTCTTCCGGCGCATGCGTCGCCGCGAGGGAACGATCTACGCGGCGCTGGTTCCGAACCTTCGAGGTGCCGAAGCCGCGATCGAGGCGGGAGCCGGGAAGCTCGCGGTGTTCGCGTCGGCGAGCGAGTCGTTCTCGCGGCGCAACGTCAACGCCTCCATCGCCGAGACGCTCGAGCGATTCACGCCGGTGTTCGAGGCGGCGAGGATTCGTCGACTTCCCGTGCGGGCGTATCTGAGTTGCGCGTTCGGATGTCCGGACGAGGGTCCGATCGAGCCGCATGTGGCGGCCATGTGGTCGCGTGAACTGCTCGATCGCGGGGCATCGGAGATCGACGTCTCCGACACGATCGGCGTCGCGGTGCCGATCGACGTGGAGCGTGTGCTCGAGGCCCTCGCCGCGCGGTCCGTCCCGATCGAAGCGACCGCGATGCATTTCCACGACACCCGAGGCACCGCGATCGCCAACGCATGGACGGCGATGCAGCGGGGGGTCGCGATCCTCGACAGCTCCTGCGGCGGACTCGGCGGGTGTCCGTTCGCGCCCGGCGCCACCGGCAATCTCGCGACGGAGGACCTGCTCTATCTCTGCAGCCGGAGCGGCGTCGAGACCGGGATCGAGTTCGACGCCGTGATCGGGGCGGCGAAGTCGATCGGCGAGGTGCTCGGACGAACGCTGCCCTCTCGAACGCTCGGCTCCGCGATCGCGTCGGCCGCGTGCCGAGCGGACAGTTCCCACGACCAGTCCTCACGACGTTCGCCGAGTTCGTAGAAGCCCTGCCGCAGCTCGAGCGGTCGCAGCGAGATCGATCGGCCTTCGATCACGGCCGCGTGCGGGCGGCGAGGGAACGCGAACGCCCCGGTGTTGACGACGAGGCGGCTTCCGATGCGCCAGGCTCCGGGCATGTGGGAGTGGCCGACGAGCAGGAACTCCGAGTGCGGCGCGTGCTTGAGGCCGAAGTCGGCGACGAGGGCCGGATACTCGCGCCAGAAGAGCGCGATCCTGAGCAGCGCGAGCGGACGGCCGAGCAGCCGCCAGGGCTTGCCGCTTCCGCGGTCCGCGTGCCGCTGCGCCCACTCGGTGCTCGCCGCATCTCGGCTCGCCGCGAGGACGCTCTCGAGGCGACCGCGATCCTGGGGAGGAATGGCCTCGAGATGACGGATGAACGCTTCCTGCAGCGCCGACGCCGCGGGACTCCATGGGGCGACGCTCGGGTGCACCGCGTCGCCATGGGTCACGAACACGGCTCCATCCCCGAGCATCTTCGATCGACACGGCGACACGTGCGGGTCGTGGTTTCCCGCGATGAGAAGCAGTTCGCCGCCGGCCCGCTCGGTGCGCTTGCGCAGGGACTCGAGGCCTCTCGCCGCGGCATCGCGATGCAGCGGAAGATGAAGCTCCGCCACGTCGCCGTTGACGACGATCTCGTCGGCTCCGGAGAGGATCGGCGCGAGCATTCGAGGCAGCGCCACGCTTCCGCGGCCGAGATGCAGATCCGAGATGACGATCGTGCGGCGTGCCATGCGCGGATCACTTGCCCTCGAGGTGCTCTCGGGCGCCGGGTCCGAAGGTGATGAGGTTCTTGCCGCTTCGCTTGGACTGCATCGCGAGCTGGTCGGCGTGGGACAGCA